>NZ_JBKOOL010000100.1:0-20936 GCF_046764065.1 Nocardia sp. NPDC002869 | reverse complement strand
CACCAGGGGGCCTCAACCCCGCGCCGCCGCAGGCGGCGCCAAAAACACAGCACCTCCACGAGCAGGTCCACCTGCTCGCCTTCGCACACTGGTCCGCCCTTGATCCTCGCGTCAGCGTGCCACAGCGCAGTGGCGTTCGCGAGCAGGCCTACCTGCCCGCATCCATCTATCGGAGGGGTGAGGGACCGGTGCGCTTCTCCGCCCGCCGTCCCCGCGCCCCGGACGGCGACCGTGCGCGATCGGTCGCTGCAGGCCGTCGCATCGATACCGAGCGACCCCTGGCAGCGCTGGCGGGCTCGTCCCACCGGGTTTTGCCCAGGTGGCCGGTTCGCCGTATTGTGGTGTGGTTGCTCGCCGATTCCGGCGCAAACCAACAGCCCCGACCCACCAGTGGAGTGTTTGCGATGCCTGCCGATGCCACCGCGCGCTCGCGTTCCGGTGCACCTCGTGCACACGGCGCGGGTTTCGTGCTGGATGTCCGCAGCCTCGGTCGCGCCCCGGGCTCGATGCGCGAACTGCGGCGGACGGTCACCACCACCGAACGACTCGGACTCGACCTCGTCGGGGTACCCGTCGACGCGGAGGTCGAGCTGGATCTGCGGTTGCAATCCGTGTCCGAGGGGGTGCTCGTCACCGGGACCCTCGAGGCGCCGGTGACCGGTGAGTGCTCGCGGTGCCTCGAACCGTTCACCGATTCGGTGCGGTTGTCGCTGACCGAGTTGTTCGCCTACCCGGAGAGTGCCACCGACCAGACCTCCTCCGAGGACGAGGTCTACCGGCTGCGCGACGATCTCATCGACCTGGAACCCCTGGTGGTGGACCAGCTGGGCCTGGAGTTGCCGCTACAGCCGCTGTGCTCACCGGACTGCGCGGGCCTGTGCCCGGAGTGCGGTGTTCGGATGGCGATTGCGGGATCCGATCACGGGCATGAGATACTTGATCCCCGCTGGGCCGGGCTGGCGAATTTCGCCTCCGGATCGCCCGGCAGCGGCAGCCCCGACGAGGGTGCGGCCACCGGAGATCATTCCACCGAGACAGCACGTAACAGTACAGAGGAGAATTAGTCGTGGCCGTTCCCAAGCGCCGGATGTCCCGTTCCAACACCCGGTCGCGGCGCAGCCAGTGGAAGGCCGCCGCTCCCACCCTGATCACCTGCCCGAACCGGGCGTGTGGTCAGAAGACCCCGCCGCATATCGCGTGCCCCTCCTGCGGTACTTACAAGGGCCGCCAGGTCGTTTCCGCCGTCTGACCCCCGGTCGACCGTTGACCGCGGGTAGAGACGAACCCGGTGAACCGGGTGATCATTCGGGCCTGCTCGCCGCCCTGGGCGTCGAGTTGGCTCCGGAATTGTTGCGACTGGCGCTGACCCATCGCTCGTACGCGTACGAGAACGGCGGCCTGCCGACCAATGAGCGGCTCGAGTTCCTCGGGGACTCCGTGCTCGGTCTGAGCATCACCGAACGGCTCTACCACGAGCATCCGGAGAAATCCGAGGGTGAGCTGGCCAAGCTGCGCGCAAGTGTGGTGAATATGCATGCGCTCGCCGAGGTGGCACGCAACCTGGGTGAGGGTGGTCTGGGCGCGCATCTGCTGCTCGGCAAAGGTGAGGAACTCACCGGCGGCCGGGACAAGCCCAGCATCCTCGCCGACGGTATGGAATCGCTGCTCGGCGCCGTCCACCTCGAGCACGGCATCGACGTGGCCCGTGAGGTCGTGCTGCGGCTCTTCGCCGACCTGCTCGAACGCGGCCCGCGGATGGGCGCGGGGCTGGACTTCAAGACCAGCCTGCAGGAGCTGACCGCCGAGCGCGGTCTCGGTGTACCCAGCTACGAGATCACGTCCACCGGCCCCGACCACGACAAGGAATTCACCGCGACCACCGTGATCGCCGGGGATGCCTACGGTCAGGGAGTCGGCCGGTCGAAGAAAGAAGCCGAGCAGAAGGCGGCGGGCGCGGCCTACCGCGCGTTGACCGGCGAATCCTGAATGCCCGAACTGCCCGAGGTGGAGGTCGTACGCCGCGGCCTCACCGAACATCTGTGCGGGCGGACCGTCGAATCGGTCACCGTCACCCATCCGCGGTCGGTGCGCCGGCACGAGCCGGGCGCCGCCGATATGGCGGCCCGGCTCACCGGGCTCACGGTGGCCGCGGCGCAGCGGCGCGGGAAGTATCTGTGGCTCACCTTCGCCGAACCCGGCGGTGGGTCCGCTGATACCGCGCTGGTCGTGCATCTCGGTATGAGCGGGCAGATGCTGGTACAGCCCGCCGGCGCCCCGGTGGAGAAGCACGCCCATATCCGGGCGACCCTCGACGACGGGCGCGAGTTGCGCTTCGTCGACCAGCGCACCTTCGGTGGCTGGGTGCTGGCGCCGCTGGTGGAGGTGGACGGTGATCTGCTGCCCGACCTGCTCGCGCATATCGCCCGCGACCCGCTGGACCCCCGGTTCGACGCCGAGCGGGTGGTCGGTGTGCTGCGGACCAAGAACACCGAGATCAAGCGGGTGCTGCTGGATCAGGCCGTGATCTCCGGGATCGGCAACATCTACGCCGACGAGGCCTTGTGGCGGGCGAAGGTGCACGGCGGCCGGATCGCCTCGGCGCTCACCCGTCCGGCACTGCGCACCCTGCTCGCCGAGGCCCGCGCGGTGATGACCGACGCGCTCGCCGCCGGCGGTACCTCCTTCGACGCCCTGTATGTGAATGTGAACGGCGAATCCGGCTACTTCGAGCGCGCCCTGGCGGTGTACGGGCGCGGCGACCGGCCGTGCCCGCGCTGCGGGGCGGTGATCGTGCGGGAGAAGTTCATGAACCGCTCGTCCTTTTCCTGTCCGCGCTGTCAGCCGCCACCACGCGGGCGCCGAATTTCTTCCTGACGACCCTCTCGCGCCGGGCCCGGCGGCGGGCTACGGTGGGCCTCGGCAAGATCACCGACCCGGTCCGGCTGGGAGGCAAGGCCATGCGCAAGCTCACCTATTACGTCGCCGCCACCATCGATGGGTTCATCGCCACCGAGGACGGCTCGGTGGACTTCTTCCCGGTCGGTGGCGATCACGGCCCCGCCATCACCGCGCAGTATCCGGAAACGCTGCCGTCGCGGGTGCGCGAATCGCTGGGTATCACCAAGCGCAACGAGAACTTCGACACCGTGATCATGGGCCGCAGGACGCACGATTTCGGGGTCCGAACCGGCACCGCGAACCCGTACGCGCATCTACGGCAGTACGTGGTGTCCACGACGCTCACCGCTCCGCCGGACCCGGCGGTGGCGCTGATCGGCGCCGATCCGGTCGCGGCGGTCGCCGGACTCAAACGGGAGCAGGGTCTGGGGATCTGGTTGTGCGGTGGCGGTGAACTGGCCCGGGCGCTGCTGCCGGAGATAGATCAGGTCTTCCTGAAGCTGTATCCGATCGTGCTGGGCCGCGGGCGGCCCCTGTTCGGCACCGGCCCGCAACTGCCGGATCCGGCGTGTTTCCGGGTGATTACCAGTCAGGTCTTCGAGGACGGTGTCGCCTTCGTGAAGTACGGCCGGGTGGGTTAGGCGGTGGCGGACGAGCCGCAGGGGCCGGAGCCGGCCGGACCGGGCGCTCCGGGGCCGGTCGCGGCCCTGCGCGAGATCGGGTTCTGGCTCGAACGCGACCGGGCACAGACGCATCGGGTGAAGGCCTACCGCCGGGCCGCCGATATTCTCGCCGGCCTCGACGCTGCCGCCGCCGATCGGCACCGCCGGAATCGCAGCTGGCAGGAACTGGCGGGGATCGGCCCCAAAACCGCCGCGGTGATCGAGGAGGCGTACGACGGGACCGTACCCCACTATCTGGCCGAACTGCGCGCCGCCGCGAAACCGATCGGTGCGGAAGGCGCGCCGCTGCGGGAGCTGCTGCGCGGTGATCTGCACACCCATTCGGACTGGTCGGACGGCGGTAGCCCGATCGCCGAGATGATGGGCTGTGCGGCCGCGATCGGGCACGAGTACTGCGCCCTCACCGACCATTCGCCGCGGCTCACCGTGGCAGGCGGACTCTCGGCCGACCGGCTGCGGCGGCAGCTGGACGTGGTGGCCGCCCTCAACGCGGAACTGGCGCCGCTGCGGGTACTGACCGGCATCGAGGTCGATATCCTCGACGACGGCTCGCTCGATCAGGACGCCGATCTGCTCGCCGAACTCGATATCGTCGTCGCCAGTGTGCATTCGCGGTTGCGCGACGACCGCGACACCATGACCCGGCGGATGGTGTACGCGGTGGCGAATCCGAATGTCGATGTGCTCGGCCACTGCACCGGCCGGTTGGTCGAGGGCGGGCGCGGCACCCGGCCGGAATCGGATTTCGACGCTGCGATCGTATTCGAGGCCTGCCGCCGCTACGGTACGGCGGTCGAGATCAACAGCCGTCCCGAGCGGCGGGACCCGCCGTCGCGGCTGATCCGGCTCGCCGTGGAGATGGGTTGCGAGTTCTCCATCGACACCGACGCGCACGCACCGGGCCAGCTGGACTGGCAGGGTTACGGATGCGCCCGCGCGGTGGCCGCCGAGGTCCCGCCGGAGCGGATCGTGAACACCCACCCGGTGGACGAACTGCTGGAGTGGACCCGTACTCCCGGGCGGTGACCGGCACGTGGGGTGGACGTATCGCGGCCGCATGAGGTGATCACCTCGGTCCGTCGGCGGTGACCGCGTGGTGAACGCCGGCCGAACAGTTCACGTGCTCGGCCGGTTTCGGTTTCCGGTGCCCAAAGATGGTGGGAACTGTGTCGATTCGGGGGAGGGTAGCCGCTGGTGAGCGAACTGTTGCTCAATCTCGTTCTGCCGCTGGCCGGTATCGCGATACCGGTGGCCGCGTTCCTGTGGGAGTTCGTGGTCGTCGGCCGGAAACGCCTCGGGTGGCGGGTGCAAATGGACACCCCGGTCACCGGCGAGGCCGAATCCGGGCATGCGGGAGCACTGCGGCAACTCCGGCAGACCTCCGACGGCACCGAGCGCAACCTGCAGAACCTGTCGGTGGTGCTGGTGCGGATCGAGAACAACGGCGCCACCACCATCGATGCCGCGGATTATGTGACCGCGCAGAACAGTCAGGCCGGTCTGCACCTGCAGTTCCCGGACCGCAAAGTGATCGGGATGGCGGTCACCGAATTGAGCAATCCGGGCCTGGCAGTCTGTTTCGAACCCGATTCGGGTTTCGGGCACCGGCAACTCGAGCAGGGTATCGGCGTGATCGACCTGCCCAAGGTCCCGCTGAACCGCAACGATCACTACAAGATCCTGGCCACTCTGGAGCGCACTTCGGGGCACGGCCCCTACCCCGACCCGGTCATGCAGGGTGTGGTGACCGGTGGGGGTATCACCAGGACAAAAGGCCGCACCGGGGTTTCGCTGCTGATGGTGGCGCTCACCGGGTTCCTCGTCCTGGTCATCGCGGCGATGGCCGTCCTCGATATCGCCGAACCCGAGCCCGCGCCGCTGGGCTGCGCGACCGGTGAGCTGACCGTGGTCGGTTCCACCGCCTTCGAGCCGGTGATCCGGGAGGCGGCCCGGCTCTACGAGCGAACATGTCCCGGGTCCGGTTTCACCTTCGGCTTCGAGGGCGGCGAACGCGGTATGGCGCGGCTCGAAGAAGAGGCCGGTGGTCACGGCGGGCTGCTCGCGATCGGTGACGCACCCAAGGGCGCGGACTATCCGGCTCTGGTGCAGCGGCCGCTGGCGGTATCGCTGTTCTCGGTGGTCGTGCATCCGAGTGCGGGAGTGCGGGATCTGACGGCCGGGCAGATCCGCGACCTGTTCCAGGGGCGGGTGGCGAACTGGCGGGAGGTGGGCGGCGCAGATCAACCGGTACGCGTGGTCAACCGCTATGCCGGCTCGGGCTCGCGCTGGACCTTCGAATCCCGCCTGCTCGATTCCGCGCAACCGCCCGAACCCGGAGTGACCTGCCGCGAACTGCGGCGAGGCGCTGCCCCCGGACGCTGCCAGACGCTCTACACCGACGATATGCTCGCCGAGGTCGCCGCCACGACCGGTGCGATCGGTTACAGCGAATCCGCCGATGCCGCCGATGCCGCGGGGGTGGTGGGGGTGACGATCGACGGCCGTCGCGCCACCCGGGACGAGGTCGCCGCCGGTGGCTATCCGCTGTGGGGAGTGGAGTACGCGTTCGGCCACGGTGATTTCGCGCCGGGTTCGTTGGGTGCCGGGTTCCTGCGGTTTCTCGTCGGTGAGGCCGGTCAGGATGTGATCCGCTCCTCCGGCAATCTGCCGTGTGCCGACGTCGCCGACCCCGCGCTATGCCACCCGCGTGCCTGACGATGCCCCGCGGCGGCGCAGGGTGCCGACCGGTGCGACCGCGCGCAGCGGGCCCGGCGACCTCGGGGCCGGCGGTGGCCCGGGGCGGGTGCGCGAAGAAGAGGGCGAGCAGAAGGTCGCCGGCGGGATCTCGGTGCCGGTCGGCCTGCGGTGCCCGGGGGCGTGAACCCGCGCATGTCGGCGTGAACAACGCGTAAGTATCGGGGGTCCGGCCGGGTCGGCGGGGTAGTTTCCGACGTACCCACCCGAACGACCGGAACTTCCCGGCACCACGGGCGCGGTACGGCGCCGGAGGGGTCTCCGGTGCCGGGAACCGGACGGAGAGGACGGCCATGTCCCTGGTGGCATGCGCATTGATCGCGGGATTCGTCTTCGGTCTGCTCCTGCTGCGGGCCGTGGCGGTGTTTCTCCAAGCGCGCGATGAGCATCGGGTCCGGGTACCGGTGCGCAGTCGTCGTCGGCCACACCGGCGCTGAGCGGCCGAGGTCGGGTGCGCGGTGTGGCGACGGCGGGTGGCAGGATCGCGAGCATGGTTGACAACACCTCTGCGGCATCCGTCTCGGCGGCGGGCGAGACGGTGCCCGCGGCGCAGGCCGGGCCGACCACCCTGTGGGTGGAACGGACGGGTACCCGCCGCTACACCGGTCACAGTTCGCGCGGCGCCGAGGTGCTCATCGGTTCCGAGGGCGTACCCGGCGTGTTCACCCCCGGCGAGCTGCTGAAGATCGCGCTGGCGGCCTGCTCGGGCATGAGCTCGGATTTCCCGCTGTCGCGGCGGCTCGGTGACGACTACGACGCGACAATCCGGGTGTCCGGTGCCGCCGACCGGGAGAACGAGGTGTATCCGCAGCTCGACGAGGTCTTCGAGCTCGACCTCAGCGAGCTCGACGCGGCGGCCCGGGACCGGTTGCTGGTGACGGTGCAGCGGGCCATCGACAAAGTCTGCACGGTCGGCCGCACCTTGAAGGCCGGCAGCAAGGTGACATTGTCGTTCGATATCGACACGGTCGACTGATCGTGGCCGCAGCGACGGACGGATCCGACCCGGTGCGGCTGAGTGCGTGGGTGCACGGATACGTGCAGGGTGTGGGCTTCCGGTGGTGGACGCGGGCGCGGGCGCTGGAGCTCGGCCTCGCCGGGCATGCCACGAATGCCGCCGACGGCCGGGTGCACGTGGTGGCGGAGGGGCCGCGTGCCGCGGCCGACCGGTTGCTGGCGTTGCTGCGGTCGGGGGAAACGCCCGGCCGGGTGGATCTGGTGGTCGAGTCGTGGGAGCCGGCGCGGGGTGGGCTGGACGGTTTCGCCGAACGGTAGCCCGCGGCGGCTCCCCCTTGACATAACACAGTGGAAGGTACACTCTGGTTTAATCCATTGTGGAATGTGGTCCGACCTGTAAGGGGAGCGGTTATGGAGATCACGACGGGTACCCGGGCCTCGGACGCCGAACGCGATCGGATCGTGCGCGAGCTGAGCCGCCATCTCGGCGACGGCCGCATCGACCTGGCCGAATACGATCAGCGGGTCGCGCAGGTGTACCGCACCACCACCCGCGAGGAACTCACCGGCGTCCTCGCGGACCTACCCACCCCGGCACCGGCGCGTCCGGCGACACCGCGCTCGCGGTTCCCGATCTGGCAGCGGATCGAGGCCACCGCGTGGCTCACGGTCAGTGTGCTGGTTCTGGTGATCTGGGGTGCGATCTCGCTCGGTGTCGGTGAGTTCACCTATTTCTGGCCCATATGGGTCATCGGCCCGTGGGGCGCGGTGCTGGCAGTACGGGCGGCAACCGGTATCGAGAGCGGCCACCGCTATCGCCGGAAGATATAACGCCCGGTAGCCTTCGTGACATCCGGTCGGCGGGCACGCCCGGCCGCGGTCGCCGGGGTACCCGGCAATCGACCGGCCACGGCCGGTGCGCCGGTTGGGGTCACGGCGCCGCGGGCCTATACCATGGCTGATCGGCCTGGGCGAGGCGGAGAGTCACGGAGGCGGAAAGGGTCGTCGGCGTTGCACCTGAAGAGCTTGACGTTGAAGGGTTTCAAATCCTTCGCGTCCGCGACGACCCTGCGCTTCGAGCCCGGGATCACCTGTGTGGTGGGGCCGAACGGATCCGGTAAATCCAATGTCGTCGACGCGCTCACCTGGGTGATGGGCGAACAGGGTGCCAAGGCGTTGCGTGGCGGGAAGATGCAGGACGTCATCTTCGCCGGTACCTCCGGGCGGGCCCCGCTGGGCCGCGCCGAGGTCACGCTGACCATCGACAATTCCGACGGCGCCCTGCCCATCGACTACGCCGAGGTCTCCATCACCCGCCGCATGTTCCGCGACGGCGCCGGCGAATACGAGATCAACGGCAACTCCTGCCGGCTCATGGATGTGCAGGAACTGCTCAGCGATTCCGGTATCGGCCGGGAAATGCACGTCATCGTCGGGCAGGGCCAGCTCTCCGCGATTCTCGAATCGCGCCCCGAGGACCGGCGCGCCTTCATCGAGGAAGCCGCCGGTGTGCTCAAACACCGCAAACGCAAGGAAAAGGCCGTTCGCAAACTGGATGCGATGCAGGCCAACCTGGCCCGGCTCACCGACCTCACCACCGAACTCCGCCGCCAGCTCAAACCGCTGGGCCGGCAGGCGGAGGTCGCGCGCCGGGCGCAGACGGTGCAGGCGGATCTGCGCGACGCCCGGCTGCGGCTGGCCGCCGACGATCTGGTCACCCGGCGCCACGAACTGGAGAGTCAGCAGAGCAAAGAGGCCTACGCGCGGGAACAGCAGATCACCGTGCGCAGCGAACTCGATGCCGCGAATGCCGCGCTCGCCCAGCAGGAATACCAGCTCTCCCGGCTCACTCCCGGCGCCGAGGCCGCCGGACAGTTGTGGTTCCAGCTCTCCGCGCTCTCCGAACGGGTCAACGCCACCATCCGGATCGCCGGCGATCGCGCCCGGCACCTCGATACGGCCGCCCCCGCGAATACCGGCCGCGACCCCGATCAGCTCGAGGCCGAGGCCGACCGGGTGGAGGCCGAGGAAGCCGAACTGCGCGAGGCCGTCGAAATGGCCACCGAAACGCTGGAGGCCGCGCGGGAGAGTCTGGGCGATCGCGAGCACGCCGCCAAGGCCGCCGAACAGGCGCATCTGGCCGCGGTACGGGCCATCGCCGACCGGCGTGAGGGGCTGGTCCGGTTGTCCGGGCAGGTCGAGAACCTGCGCACCCGCGCGCAATCGATCGACGCCGAGATCGTGCGGTTGTCCACCGCCCTCACCGAGGCCCGGGCGCGAGGTACCGCGGCACAGTCGGAATTCGATGCCGTACAGGACGAACTGGCCGAGCTGGACGCCGGCGAGGCCGGACTCGACGCCCAGCACGAGCACGCCGTGGAGGCGCTCGGACTGGCCGACCGCCGGGTCACCGAACTGCGCGCCGAGGATCGGGAGGCCGGTCGGCTGGTGGCCTCGCTGTCCGCGCGGATCGAAGTGCTCGGCATGAACCTGGCCAGTCGCGACGGCGCGGCCTGGCTCACCGAGAACCATCCGGCCGGACTGCTGGGCCCGCTCTCGGGGCAGTTGCGGGTACACACCGGGTACGAGTCCGCGGTCGCGGCGGTACTGGGGCCGGTGGCCGAAGCGGTGGTGGCCGATACCGGGGAGACGGCCCTCAGCGCACTGCGGGCGCTGGGGAAAGCCGACGGTGGACGGGCCGCACTGGTCTACGAGGGGCCGGCGGCGGCCGATCTCGACGAACCGGCACTGCCCGGGGCGGTACGCTGGTTGCTGGATGTGGTGGACTGCCCGGGGCCGGTACGCGCGGCCGTGGTGGCGCTGACCCGCCGGGTCGCGGTGGTCGACGATCTGGACGCGGCGTCCGCGCTGCTGAGTGCGCGCCCGGAACTGCGGGTGGTCACCCGCGAGGGCGATCTGGCCGGGACCGGATGGCTGGTCGGCGGTTCGGACCGCTCACCCAGCCGGTTGGAGATCCAGGCGAGTATCGATGCCGCCGAGGCCGATCTGGTCGCCGCCCGCCGGCACGCCGAAGAATTGGAAGCGAGCCTGGCCGGGGCGCTGGAGGAACAGGCCGACCGCAAAGAAGCGGTCGACCACGCCCTGCTGGCCCTGCACGAATCCGATCAGGCCCTCAATGCCGTCTACGAGCGGCTCGGCCGGCTCGGTGCGGCCGTCCGCGCCGCCGACGCCGAATCCGAGCGGCTGACCGGCCAGCGCGCCGATGCCGAGACCGCACACGAGAAAGCCGTCGGTGAGCTGGCCGAGCTCGAGGACCGGCTGCGGCACGCCGAGCGCGAACAGGCCGATACCGACACCGATGCCGCCGGCGCCGCCGGAACCGAGGCCGCCGCACTGGCCCGGGAGGAGGCCGCTGCCGCGCTCGCCGAAGCCCGGGCCATGGAGGTGGAAGCGCGGCTGGCGGTGCGCACGGCCGAAGAGCGTGCCGAATCGGTCCGCGGTAAGGCGGATTCGCTGCGGCGCACCGCCCGTGCCGAACGCGAGGCGCGGGCCCGGGCCGAACGGGCGCAGGCCGCCCGGCGACAGGCCGCCGGCGTCGCCGCCGCGGTCGCCGAATCCGGTGCGGATCTGGCGGCCGAACTCGAGAAAGTGGTGGCCGCCGCCGCCGCACGCCGCGACGAACTGGTCCGGCGGCGTACCGAATGCGCCACCGAGGTGGACCGGATCAAAGAGCGGGTGCGGGCTCTGAACGCCCAGCTCGAACAGCTCACCGACGCGGTCCACCGGGACGAGGTGGCCAAAGCGCAGGCGGCGTTGCGGATCGAACAGCTGGAAACCACCATCGCCGACCAGTTCGGTATCGCGCTCGACGATCTGATCGCCGAATACGGTCCCGCGGTCGCCCTGCCACCCAGCGAGCTGGAGATGCGGGAATACGAGCAGGCCAAGGAACGCGGTGAGCAGGTCAGCGCGCCGGCGCCGATGCCGTTCGACCGCGCCTCGCAGGAGCGGCGCGCCAAACGCGCCGAAAAGGATCTGGCCACCCTCGGCAAGGTCAACCCGCTGGCCCTCGAGGAGTTCGCGGCGCTCGAGGAGCGCTACAACTTCCTGGCCACCCAGCTCGAGGACGTCAAGAAGGCCCGCCAGGATCTGCTGGACGTGGTGGGCGAGGTCGACGCGCGGATCCTGCAGGTCTTCACCGACGCCTACGCCGATGTGGAACGGGAGTTCGTCCAGGTCTTCGCCGCGCTGTTCCCCGGCGGCGACGGCCGGCTGCTGCTCACCGATCCCACCGATATGCTCACCACCGGTATCGAAGTGGAGGCGCGCCCGCCCGGGAAGAAGGTCAAGCGGTTGTCGCTGCTGTCCGGCGGGGAGAAATCACTGACCGCCGTGGCGCTGCTGGTCGCGATCTTCCGTGCCCGCCCCTCGCCGTTCTATGTGATGGACGAGGTGGAGGCGGCACTCGACGACACCAACCTGCGCCGGCTCATCGGACTGTTCGAGCAGTTGCGGGAGAAGAGCCAGCTGATCGTCATCACCCACCAGAAGCCGACCATGGAGATCGCCGACGCGCTCTACGGCGTGAGCATGCGCGGCGACGGCATCACCCAGGTCATCTCGCAGCGACTGCGCGGGCACGATCTCGCGGCGGCCGGGAGCGCGGCGGAGTAGCCGCCGCGCCCGACCACCGGCCGTGGGTCCGCGCCGGCGTTCAGAGCAGGTCGCTGACGTCGTCGGGTACGTCTACCGCGTATTTGCGCAGGATTTCCATAGCAATCACTTCCAGGGCATTCTCATGGGTCGCCGCCAGCACCACCGGTGCGGCGACACCGTCCTCGTGCGCGTGTAACCAGCGCACCGCCACGACACACCATCTGTCCCCCGGCTGGAGCCCGGGGAAATTGTTCTCCGGACGAGGCGTACTCAGATCGTTTCCGATGGACGCCTGATGCTCGAGGAACTCTGCTGTGACGACCGTGCACACGGTATGGCTGCCCAGGTCCTCCGGGCCGGTGCTGCAGCAGCCGTCCCGGTAGAACCCGGTCAGAGGATCGGTGCCGCACTCTTGTAGCGGACCCCCAAGCACGTTTCGATCGGTCACATCGCCGATCCTATTGGCCTGTCGCGAGAAGTTCCGCAGGACAAGAAATCTCACCGGTGGTGTTCGCGGGGCTGAGCTGGGGATGTACCGGGTGCGCGGCAGCGGGTGCGGGCCGCCGCCGCGCGGGCCGGCCCGGGTAACCTACCGCTCGGTACCGCTCTGGAAGGATGGTCGGCGTGAGTGCGCAAGCCTGGATTCTGATCGCAGTGATCGCCGCCGTACTGCTGGTCGCGCTCGTGGCCGGTTTCGTCCGGTACAAGCGTGGCCGGGTCTCGCTGACGGCGCCGGCGGAGAAGCAAGAGCTGACCGACCGGTCGGGCGGGTATCAGGCGGCGGGTGGATTCTCCTTCAGCCAAGGCGGCCGGGGCGCCACCGCCGCCCCCGTACCGCCGGGGCCCAGCCCTGTGGAAAGGGCGGCCCCGAGTCCCACTGAGCGGACCGATGTGGAGGGTCAGCCGCATATCGGCGACGACGCCGCCGTCCCGCGGGACGCGCCGCG
The DNA here is from genome assembly GCF_046764065.1 of Nocardia sp. NPDC002869. Lineage (NCBI taxonomy): Bacteria > Bacillati > Actinomycetota > Actinomycetes > Mycobacteriales > Nocardiaceae > Nocardia > Nocardia sp. NPDC002869. The sequence goes on along the minus strand of NZ_JBKOOL010000100.1, from coordinate 8,080 downwards.
CCGCGGCATCACCGATGTACCGCTACCCGAGGCCGATACCGTCGACACCGCGACCGGCACCGAATCCGGCGCGACGACCGCCGACGGCACCGGCACCGTCCCGCCCGAGACGACCGAGACGACCTCCGCACCGGGGGATACCGGGACTGCCGGGCCTACGGACACCGCAGCCACCGGGCCGGTAACGGAACCCGGCACCGGCCATGTCCCCGCGCCCCCGGATACTGCCGCGGCCGAAGCGGCCGCCGAGCAGGCGAGCGCACCCGCCGAAGCGGGCGTGGAGCCGGCGGTGGTGGCCCCCGATACCGCCGCCGGAGCCCATCTGGTTCCGGAGGTCGAGGAGATCGCGCCGACCTCGGGCCGGTTGACCCGGCTGCGGGGGCGGTTGTCCCGGTCGCAGAACGCGGTCGGCAAGAGCCTGCTGGGGTTGCTCGGCGGTGGCGACCTGGACGAGGACTCCTGGGAAGAGGTCGAGGACACGCTGGTGATGGCCGATATCGGCACCGCGGTCACCACCGTCATCGTGGAACGGCTGCGCGAGGAGATGGCCGCCCGCAGTGTTCGCACCGCCGACGACGCGCGGTCGGTCCTGCGCGAGGTACTGATCGAATCGCTGCATCCGGAACTGGACCGTTCGGTGCGCGCGCTCCCGCACGCCGATCACCCGTCGATCCTGCTCGTGGTCGGGGTGAACGGCACCGGGAAGACGACCACCACCGGCAAACTCGCCCGGGTGCTGGTCGCCGACGGACGCCGGGTACTGCTCGGGGCCGCGGATACCTTCCGCGCCGCGGCGGCCGATCAGTTGCAGACCTGGGGTGAACGGGTCGGCGCGGATACCGTGCGCGGCCGCGAGGGCGCCGACCCGGCCGCCGTCGCCTTCGACGCCGTCTCCACCGGTATCGACGCCGGTGTGGACGTGGTCCTGGTCGATACCGCGGGCCGATTACACACCAAGACCGGACTCATGGACGAACTGGGCAAGGTCAAACGCGTCGTGGAGAAGAAGGCCTCGGTGGACGAGGTGCTGCTGGTACTCGACGCCACGGTGGGCCAGAACGGTCTCGCGCAGGCCCGTATCTTCGCGGAAGTGGTGGATATCAGCGGTGTCGTACTGACCAAGCTGGACGGCACCGCCAAGGGCGGAATCGTCTTCCAGATCCAGCACGAACTGGGCGTACCGGTCAAACTGGTGGGTCTGGGCGAGGGCGCCGATGATCTGGCGCCGTTCGAACCCTCCGCCTTCGTCGACGCGCTCCTCGGCTAGCGGTCCTGCCCGCGCAGATCGGCGGATCGGGCTGCTTCCGGCGTATCGCACAGCGGTCCGGAAACCTCCGCACAGCGTGCGCAACACACCCGAAACATGGGGGCGTGATCCATTCACCTAGGTGAAACACCTGGGCGTCACGGATGAAACACCGAATGAGGACCCTTCATAAGCGGGCCCGATGTCGCGTGAGCGGCGGGGCCAGAGGATGAGGGAGGAAACTGGTGGAAACCGTGATCGGCGCGCCCAACGCCGGCGACACCGCATGGATACTGACGAGCGCTGCGCTCGTCTTGTTGATGACACCCGGGCTGGCGTTCTTCTACGGCGGTATGGTCCGCGGCAAGAACGTGCTCAACATGATCATGATGAGCATCAGCGCGATGGGCGTGGTCACCGTGCTCTGGGTGCTGTACGGCTTCTCGGTCGCATTCGGCACCGACAAAGGCGGACTACTCGGGGACCCCGGGCAGTTCTTCGGCCTGAAGACCCTGATCGCCGGGTTCGGCGACGAATCGGCGGGTGTCCCGCTGATCGGGACCATTCCCGCGACGGTTTTCGTCGCGTTCCAGGCGATGTTCGCGATCATCACCGTGGCGCTCATCTCCGGTGCGGTGGCCGACCGCCTGAAGTTCAGCGCGTGGCTGGTCTTCGCCGCCATCTGGGCCACCGTGGTGTACTTCCCGGTCGCGCACTGGGTCTGGGGTGGCGGCTGGATCATGGAGAAGGTCGAGGCCATCGACTTCGCCGGTGGTACCGCCGTACACATCAACTCCGGCGCCGCGGCGCTCGCGCTGGCCATCGTCGTCGGTAAGCGCGCGGGCTGGCCGAAAACTCCCTTCCGTCCGCACAACCTTCCCTTCGTCATGCTCGGTGCCGCGCTGTTGTGGTTCGGCTGGTTCGGCTTCAACGCCGGTTCCGCGGCGGCCGCCGACGGTGTCGCCGGGGCCACCTTCGTCACCACACTGGTCGCCACCGCCGCCGCGCTGATCGGCTGGCTGGTGGTGGAGAAGATCCGCGACGGCAAGCCGACCTCGCTGGGCGCCGCCTCCGGAATCGTCGCCGGCCTGGTGGCCATCACACCCTCCTGCTCCTCGGTGAACGTCCTCGGCGCGCTGGCCATCGGCGTCATCGCGGGTGTGGTCTGCGCCTTGGCGGTGAGCCTGAAGTTCAAGTTCGGCTACGACGATTCGCTCGACGTCGTGGGTATCCACATGGTCGGCGGTATCCTCGGCACGGTGCTGATCGGCGTGTTCGCCGCGCCCGAGGCGCCCGCCGGTGCGGAAGGCCTGTTCTACGGTGGTGATCTCGAGCTGCTGGGGCGGCAGGCCCTCGGCGCGGTCGCGGTTCTGGTGTACTCCTTCGTGATCGCTCTGGTGATCGCGTACGCGATCAAGTTCACCATCGGCCTGCGCGCCGACGCCGAAGCGGAGTCCAACGGTATGGACGATTCCGAACACGCGGAGACGGCATACGATTTCGCTGCACTGGGTGGAACCGCACGTTCGGCCGTCAAGGAGGCATGAACCCCATGAAACTGATCACCGCAATCGTCAAACCGTTCACGCTCGAAGACGTCAAAACCGGCCTGGAGCAGGCGGGCGTATTCGGTATGACCGTGAGCGAGGTCCAGGGATACGGACGGCAGAAGGGGCACACCGAGGTCTACCGCGGTGCCGAGTACTCGGTGGATTTCGTGCCGAAGGTACGGGTCGAGGTCGTGGTCGACGACGCGACAGCGGACCGGGTCGTGGATCTGATCGTCGAGGCCTCGCGCACCGGCAAGATCGGCGACGGCAAGGTCTGGGTCACCCCGGTCGAAACGATCGTCCGGGTCCGGACCGGGGAACGCGGCACCGACGCGCTATAGACCGCTGCGCGCATCGAGCGCGCCGGCGGGTGCACGACGACAACGCGGCCCCGCTCCCACCGATTACCGGTCGGGGCGGGGTCGCCTGCGTGAACGGGTGGTGGTTTTGTTGGGCGACAACCGGCAGGGTCGGGAGCCCGGGCGGACCGATGGTGGGCGGCCCGGAAAAGCGGCCGCACTGTCGCACGGTGCCGCGGACCTGGTACGGGCCCGGGATCAACTGCTGGGCGGCGGCGCGCCGCGACATCCGCGGCTGGACGCCGAATCGCTGCGCGCGGCCCTGGTCGATCTGTACGAGCTGTGGCTCACCAGCAAGGGCGCCGAAGTGGGGATAACGCCGGACAGCGGGCTGGCGATCATGGCCGTGGGCGGGCTCGGCCGCCGGGAGATGCTGCCGTACTCCGATCTGGATCTGGTGCTGTTACACGAGGATATGGACCCGAAACGGGTCGCCGAGATCGCCGACCGGCTCTGGTATCCGCTGTGGGACGCGCATATCAAACTCGATCACAGTGTGCGCACGGTCCCGCATGCCCTGAAGGTGGCCTCCGACGATCTGGTGGCCGCGCTCGGCATGCTCGACGCCCGCCACATCGTGGGCAACTGCGATCTCAGCGACCGGGTCGTCGCGGGGATCCGCAAGGACTGGCGCAGCGGAATACGGGGTCGGTTCGACGAACTGGTCGCCGGGGTCCGCGCGCGCTGGGAACGCAGTGGTCAGGTCGCCCACCGCAGCGAGCCGGATCTGAAGAACGGGCGCGGCGGATTGCGCGATATCCAGCTGCTGGACGCGCTCGCGATCGCCCAGCTCACCGATGCCATGCCCGGATTGGGCCCGGACGCGCCCGGTGGCGGTCTGGCCCAGGCCCATCGGCGGCTCCTGGATGTGCGCACCGAACTGCACCGGGTCGCGGGCCGGGCCCGCGACCAGTTGCGCGCCCAGGACGCCGACGAAATCGGGGCCGCACTGCGTATCGGAGACCGATTCGATCTGGCCCGCACGCTCAGCGATGCGGCGCGCACCGTCGGATATTCGGTCGATGTGGGCCTGCGCACCGCGGGTAACGCGCTGCCCCGCCGCGGCCTGGCCCGGTTGCGCCGGTTGCCGGTGCGGCGGCCCCTGGACGAGGGCGTGGTCGAACACGCCGGAGAAGTGGTGCTGGCCAGGGATGCCCGGCCCCAGCGTGACCCGGGGCTGGTGCTACGGGTGGCCGCCGCGTCCGCGCAGACCGGGCTGCCGATGTCGGCGACCACCCTGAACCGCCTCTCCGAAGACGCTCCGGAACTGCGCGAGCCGTGGCCCAAGGACGCGTTGAACGATCTGCTGGTGCTGCTGGGCGCGGGCCGGGGCGTGATCGACGCGGTGGAGGCATTGGACCGGACCGGTCTCTGGGGGAGGCTGCTGCCGGAATGGGGTGCGGTCCGGGATCTGCCGCCGCGTGACGCGCTGCACGTGTGGACGGTGGACCGGCACTCGGTGGAAACGGTGGCCTACGCGAGCGCGCTGAGTACCCGGGTGGCCCGGCCCGATCTGCTGGCACTCGGTGCGCTCCTGCACGATATCGGTAAGGGCCGCGTGGAGGACCACTGCGCGGTGGGTGCCGACCTGGCGACCCATATCGGTCGCCGGCTGGGCCTGTGGCCCTCGGATGTGGAGATCCTCAGCGCCATGGTCCGCCACCATCTGCTGCTGCCCGATGTCGCCACGCATCGGGATATCGACGACCCGGACACCGTGCGGTACGTGGTCGACGCGCTGGACAACGATCCGCGGCGGCTCGAACTCCTGCACGCGCTGGCCGAGGCCGATTCGCTGGCCACCGGCCCGGGCGTATGGGGCGAGTGGAAGGCCACCCTGATCGGCGAACTGGTCCGGCGCTGCCGCACCGTGATGGCGGGGGAGACCCTGCCCGAACCCGAACCCATCCCCGAGGAATTGCTGGTCCGCGCCGCTGCCGGCGGTGTGCACGTCGAATTGACGCCGGGCGAGGGGAAATACACCCATATCGCCACGGTGATCGCCCCGGACACCCCCGGACTGCTCTCGAATACCGCGGGCGTACTGGCCCTGCATTCGCTACGGGTGCTCTCGGCGTCGGTCGGCGGGGCAGGGGATTCGGCGATCAACACCTTCGTGGTGACACCGACTTTCGGCGGGCCGCCGGACGCGGGCCTGCTGCGGCAGGAGATCAAACGGGCCGCGGCCGGGGAGCTGGATGTACGGGCGGCGCTGGACGCGCGGGAACGAGAGAACCTCGGCGCCGCGCGCCGGGCCCAGGCCGAGCCCCGGCTGCTGTGGGCGGAGACCGCGATACCCGGGCAGTTGATCCTGCAGTTGCGGGCCGAGGACCGAATCGGGTTGCTCTGCCGGTTGGCCGCGGTGCTGGCGGGCGCGGGCGCCGATGTGCGCTGGGCGAAGGTCGTGACGATGGGTTCGTTCGTGGTGGACGTGTTCTGCGTGGATCTGGGGCACCGATGCGGCCCCGACCGGCGCGCGGAGCTCGAATCGGCGATCCTGGCGGTGGTTCCGCGACCGGCTCCGCGCACACCCCCGGAGCCCGAGCAGAACTAGCGTTCGAGATGAATGTCACCGTTGCGCGTCGATTGCTCACCGTTTGCCAGCGAGTCGGCGATGGCGGGTGATCGGGCCCCTAACATTCGGGTGGTCAGCTGTCGCGCTCATGAGGGGAGCAGGTCGGTGGCAATCCAAGTGGTGACCTCGTCGATCATGACCAGCGATATGACACCGCACATCGCCCGATGTGTAGGTGACGCCTACTGGGTGGTGTCCTGGTTGCCGGGGCGCACACTCACCGAACCCCAGGCGATGGCCGCGATGAATGTGGCCGCCGCTGTAGCGACCAACGGGCTACCGCCCGACGACGACTGGTCGCGGCTGGACAGCCTGTCCCGCGAACTCGGGCTCACCGGGCGCGAGGCAGCTTATCTGGTTGCTGTGGAACAGCACGACTACCGTCGCGGGTTCTCCACCGAGTACATCGGCGACACCTCCGGCGCCGCGGGGTCGGGGCCTTCGTGACCCCGGTTCTTCACTCCGCCGCTCGATCGCTGCGCGCCTTCGCTCCATAACCCGGGCGGACCCTACCGCGGAGACCTGTCCTCCGGGCCGAGGTGTGTGCGGACCGGCGCCACGGCCGGTCTCCGGTACGGCTGCCCGGTGACCAACTGGCGGTGATGTGTGCGAGCAGTCCGGTGCGGGCCCCGGCCCCGCCGGGCCGCCCGCTACTCTGGGACGCCCATTACCCTGGGACTCAGTGACGTCACTCGAGATCAGGAGCGCGCCAGGTGTTCGAATCCCTATCCGACCGGTTGACCGGTGCCCTGAAGGATCTTCGCGGTAAGGGACGTCTGTCGCCGGCCGATATCGACGCCACCTGCCGGGAGATCCGTCTGGCGCTGCTGGAGGCCGACGTCGCGCTGCCCGTGGTCCGCGGTTTCGTCACCCGGATCAAGGAGCGGGCCAAGGGCGCGGAGGTCTCGGCCGCGCTGAACCCGGCCCAGCAGGTCGTCAAGATCGTCAACGAGGAACTCGTCGGGATCCTCGGTGGCGAGACCCGGCGCCTGACGCTGGCCAAGACCCCGCCGACGGTGATCATGCTGGCCGGCCTGCAGGGTGCCGGTAAGACCACGCTCGCCGGCAAGCTCGCCAAATGGCTGCGCGACCAGGGACATCAGCCGCTGCTGGTGGCCTGCGACCTGCAGCGCCCGGGCGCGGTGACCCAGTTGCAGGTGGTCGGCGAACGCGCCGGTGTACCGGTGTTCGCACCGCACCCCGGCACCTCGATCGGTGGCGGCGAGAACGCCCTCGGGATCACCGCGGCCGATCCGGTCGCGGTGGCCGAATCCGGTATCGCCGAGGCGCGTGCCAAACAATACGACGTCGTGATCGTCGACACCGCCGGCCGGCTCGGGATCGACGCCGAACTCATGGCGCAGGCCGCCGGTATCCGCGACGCGGTGAAACCCGACGAGACCCTGTTCGTCCTCGACGCCATGATCGGCCAGGACGCGGTCTCCACCGCCGAGGCCTTCCGTGACGGTGTCGGCTTCACCGGTGTGGTCCTCACCAAACTCGACGGCGACGCCCGCGGTGGCGCGGCGCTGAGCGTGCGCAATGTCACCGGCGCGCCGATCATGTTCGCCTCCACCGGCGAGAAACTCGAGGATTTCGACGTCTTCCATCCCGACCGGATGGCCAGCCGCATCCTCGGTATGGGCGATGTGCTCACCCTCATCGAACAGGCCGAACAGGTCTACGACGCGCAGCAGGCCGAAGAGGCGGCGCGCAAAATCGGCAGCGGCGAGCTCACCCTCGAAGATTTCCTCGACCAGATGCTCGCCATCCGCAAGATGGGGCCCATCGGCAATCTGCTCGGGATGCTGCCGGGCGCCGGTCAGATGAAGGATGTACTGGCCCAGGTCGACGATAAACAGCTCGACCGGGTCCAGGCGATCATCCGCGGTATGACCCCCGCCGAGCGGGAGAACCCGAAGATCATCAACGCCTCCCGCCGGCTGCGCATCGCCAACGGGTCGGGAGTCCAGGTCTCCGATGTCAACCAGCTGGTCGACCGGTTCTTCGAGGCCCGCAAGATGATGACGATGATGGGCCGGCAGATGGGAATGCCCGGCGCCAACCGGCGTAACAAGAAGCAGAAGGGCAAGAAAGGGAAGAAGGGCGGGCGCGGACCCACCCAGCCGAAGATGCGCGGCGGTTTCCCCGGTATGCCGGGCCTGCCCGGCGGCGGTATGCCGGACCTGTCCAATATGCCGCCCGGCCTCGACCAGCTGCCCCCGGGACTGGAAAACTTCGATATCTCCAAGTTCAAGTTCCCGGACAAGTGAGGTGTGTTTATTTGCGGCGCCTTCGGCGCCGCGGGGTTGAGGCCCCCTTGGTCTCGCCGTTCAGGCCTCGAGACTCG
>NZ_JBKOOL010000099.1:0-21168 GCF_046764065.1 Nocardia sp. NPDC002869 | reverse complement strand
CTGGACCGCGCGCCCGGCGCGGTCCACGGCACCGGGGGTCACGCGTTGCGGTGCCCCTCGGCGAGCAGCCGGCGCAGATCACGACGGCTGGTCTTGCCCACTCCGGTCTCGGGGAATTCGGCGACGGTGACCACCGCGTCCGGCATCTTCCAGGCCGCGATACCGCGTTCCCGGACGAAGGTGCGCACCGTGGTCAGCGTCGGCGGGGTCTGCGGGTCCAGCGGCTGGACGAACGCGCAGATCCGCTGGCCGAGTACGGGGTCGGGAGTGCCGACGATCACCGCGTCCCGGATTCCGGGATGTTCCAGCAGATGGGCCTCGAGCTCTTCGGCCGACACTTTCTCGCCGCCGCGGTTCACCCAATCGCCCGTCCGGCCCTTCACTACCAGGTTCCCGTCCGGCCGCAGCGAGACGATATCGCCGGTGCGGTACCAGCCGTCCGCGGTGAAGCTGCGGGCATCGGCCTCGGGATTGTCGTAGTAGCCGCGGATCGTGTACGGGCCCTGGGTCAGCAGATTCCCGTCGGCGCCCGGCGCCACGTCCACGTCCGCGTCGTCGACGATCCTGATCCGGTCGTGATCCGACATCGGCCGGCCCTGGGTGCCGACCACCACGTCGATCGGATCGTCGAGCCGGGTGTAGCAGACCAGTCCCTCCGCCATACCGAACACCTGCTGCAGGGTGACACCCAGCGCGGGGCCGACCCGGCGGGCCAGCTCGTCCGGGCAGCGGGCGCCGCCCACCTGGATCACCTTCAGGCTGGACAGATCGGGGAGTTCGCCGCCCTTCTCCGCCCGCTCGACCCACAGCCGCGCCAGCGGCGGGACCAGGCCGGTGATGGTGACACCGAAACGCTCGATGGCCGCGAACGCGGTCGACGGGGTCGGATCGGGGGTCATGGCCACGGTGCCGCCCGCGTAGAGCGCGCCGAGGATGCCCGGAGAACTCATCGGGAAGTTGTGCGCGATAGGCAGTGTCGCCATATAGACGGTATCGGGACCCAGTTCGGTGATCTCGGCACTGCGCCGCACGCTGTACAGGTAGTCGTCGTGAGTGCGGGGGATGAGCTTCGGGATCCCGGTGCTACCGCCGGACAACTGCAGGAACGCGACGTCCCCGGCGTCCGGCCCGGTGAGTTCGCCCGGCTCGTCGCGGTAGTCGGCGAGGTCCGCGGCGCCCTCGGCGAATTCGTGCGCGGGGTCGTCGGTGACCAGCAGGACGTGCCGCAGGGTCTCGACCGTGCGCCGGACCGTATCGGCCAGTGCGGCATGGTCGAATCGCTGATGCCGGTCGCAGGTGACCATCGCGACGGCCCCGCTCGCCGTGGCGATGGGGACGAGTTCGGCCTCCCGGTGCGCGGGCAGACAGAACACCGGCAGTGCGCCCAGATGGAACAGCGCGAAGATCACTTCGACGAATTCGGCGCGGTTGGGCAGCTGGACGAGAACGCGGTCCCGGGGCCGGATGCCCAGCCGGGCGAATCCGGCGGCCAGCGACCGGGATCGGTGCTCCAGTTCGGCGTAGGTCCAGCGGTTCGCCGCGCCCACGACCGCGATCGACTCGGGGCTCGCGGTAGCGCGAGCTGTCAGCAGAGATCCGAATGTCTCACCCGTCCACAGCTTTTCAGCTCGGTAGTGGTTGATCCGGTCCGGCGGCCACGGTGTGAAACCGGGGAGGGCGGGCGATGACATGGAGCACCTCTTTCCGATCAGCGATCTTGTTACACGTCACACCGGAATGCTGGCCTTACGGCGTAACTTCAGGTTAGGCTAACCTAATGATCACGAAGCAATGGGGCGAAGGGGTCATCGTCACCGGAGCCGCAGGGGGGATCGGTGCGGCGATCGCCGCCGAACTCGCCGGCGATTCCGCGAATATCGCACTGTGGGACCGGGATTCCCGGGTGCACGAGATCGCGGCCCGGCTCGGGCGGCAGCACGAGGACACCGGCGTGACATCCGCCGAAGTCGATATCAGTGACGCGGCAGCGGTCGCCGAGGCATTCGACAAAGAGCTCGCCGAACGCGGCACACCCCGGGTGGTCGTCCATGCCGCCGGCGCGATGATCGGCGGCTCCGCCCTGGACACCTCCCCGGAGGAATGGCAGCGCTGTGTGGCCGTCAACGCAGGCGGCGCCGTATACGTGGCCCAGCGCGCCGCCCGCGAAATGGTCGCGGCCGGAACCGGTTCCATCGTGGTCGTCTCCTCCAACTCCGCCACCGTCCCCCGGGTGAACCTCGCCGCCTACGGCGCCGCGAAGGCCGCGGCCACGGCGTTCACCCGCTCGCTCGCGCTTCAGGTGGCGCCGCACGGGGTGCGGGTCAACCTGGTCTCCCCGGGTTCCACCGATACCCCCATGCTGCGCCGAATGTACGCGGACTCCGACGAGAAAGGTCTCGGCGAGGCCGGACGGGGCAGCCTCCTCGACGGCGATCCCGAGAACTACCGGCTGGGCATCCCGTTGCGGCGGATCGCCGATCCCGCCGATATCGCCGCCGCCGTCCGCTTCCTGGTTTCCGATGCCGCGCGCCACATCACCATGCACGACCTGCGGGTCGACGGCGGCGCAACGCTGGATATGTGACACGAGAGGATGATCATCATCAACGCCGAGAGCCCCGCGTATTCAGCGGATCCCGCCTTTGTCCTGTCCCGGCCGCAGCGCACCGTGACCGCGTCTGCCGGCGGGCGTGTCTTCCACAGCCCCGCCGAGGCCGTCGCGCAGCTCCGTGCGCGCCGGGTCTCCCATATCGTCGGCGCGCTGCCGTTCACTCCCGGTGCGCCGGCCGCGCTGTGGGCTCCCGACGCCATCTCGGTGACCGACGGCCCCCGCGCCACCCGGCCGGTCACCGCACCCGGTATCACGGTCACCGAACACCTTCCGGAGCCGGAGGAACATCTGCGCCGGGTGGGCGCCGCGGTGCGGCTGCTGGCCGATCCCGGCCGGCCGTTGCGCAAGGTCGTCCTCGCCCGGGCGCTGCGGGCCCGGGCCGATCGGACCGTGCGCGCCGCCGACCTGCTGGATCTCCTGGTTTCCACCGACCCCGCCGGTAACGGCTACCTGGTGGACCTGTCCGCGGCCGGTGGTCTGTTCACCGGCCGCCACCTGGTGGGTTCCAGTCCGGAGATCCTGGTGCGGCGGATCGGTACCGAGGTCACCAGCCATCCGCTCGCGGGTTCGGCCCGGCGGGTGCCGGAGAACGCGCTGGCCGATCGGATCGCCGCCGAGACATTGCTCGGTTCGGCGAAGGATCAGCACGAGCACGGCTTCGTGGTGGACCATGTGGCCGGAGTGCTGCGCGACCGATGCACCGATGTGCGCACGCCCGCCCGCCCCGATCTGACCGAGACACCGGCCATGTGGCATCTCGGTACCACCATCGACGCGACCGTCCCGGTGGCCGGACCGTCGGCGCTGGAACTGGCCGCCGCACTGCATCCGACCCCGGCGATCTGCGGTACGCCCACCGCGGCGGCCGCCCGGCTGATCGCCGAACTCGAGGGCGAGCGCGGTTTCTATGCCGGCGCGGTCGGCTGGTGCGACGCCGAGGGCAACGGGGAATGGATGGTCAGCATCCGCTGCGCCGAACTCGCCGCCGACAACCGGACCCTGGTGGCCTACGCCGGTGGCGGCATCGTCGCGCAATCCGATCCCGAGGACGAACTGGCCGAGACCACCGGGAAATTGCAGCGGGTCCTCGGACCGCTGGGCGTGGCCGGCCGCCCGGCGGCGGTGCCCTGATCTACCACCTTCCCCCACTGCGCCCGGGCCCGTGGCCTTCCAGAAGGTCGCGGGCCACAAGAGATGAGGAGTTCTGGACATGGCCATGCAGCCGATCGCACCCTATGCGATGCCGCCGTTGGACGACGAGATCACCAATAGAGTGGCCTGGAAACTCGATCCCGATCGTGCCGCCCTGCTGATCCACGACATGCAGAACTACTTCCTCACTGCCTATCAGCTCGATCGCGATCCCGCCCGGACGATGATCGACAATATCGTCCGGCTCCGCGATCGGTGCCACGAGCTGGGCATACCGGTGATCTACAGTATGCAGCCGGGTGATCAGCATCCCGACCGGCGCGGCCTGCTCGCCGATTTCTGGGGCACCGGTATGTCGGACGGCCCGGATGCCGAGGTCATCGCCGCACTGACGCCGCACGAGCAGGACATCCAGGTCACCAAATGGCGCTATTCGGCGTTCCAGCGCACGGATCTGCGGCAATTGCTCGGCTACCGTAACCGGGATCAGCTCGTGGTCACCGGCGTGTACGCCCATATGGGCTGCATGCTCAGTGCGGCCGAGGCCTTCATGAACGATATCGCCGCGTTCCTGGCGCACGACGCGGTGGCCGATTTCAGTCGTGAAGAACATCTGATCGCCTCCAGGTACACCGCCCGCCGCTGCGGCATGGTGCTCGGCACCGACGAGATGCTGAGCCAGTTGCAGCCCTCGGTGGTGGCTTCGGGGGCCTGACCCGAGCCGGCGCGGGTCGGCGCGGCCGACCGGTATGGCCGGGCGTTCAGTGCTCCCGGCCCAGTTCCCCGGAGCGGCGCCAGGATTCGCGTTCGGCCGCGAAAGCGGCCGACTGCCGGATACGGAACGATTCGATGGACTCCGCGTCCCGGGCGAGGAACCGCCGGTGCTCCGCCAGCCGGAATTCACCCGGGCCGGTGCGCAATTCGCCGCGGCCGGCGGCGAAATCGGCCCGGAGGTCGAGGAGTTCCGCCGCGCTCACCGGATACCAGCGGATCCGGTCGAAGAAGCGCAGCAGCCAGGGGGTTTCGATATCGGTGCGCCGGCTCCACACCTGCGTGGTGCGGCCGACGAACTGGTATCCGCCCGGGCCTTCCATTCCGTAGATGCACAGGTAGGCGCCGCCGATACCGACCGCGTTCTCCGGGGTCCAGGTCCGGGCCGGGTTGTATTTGGTGGTGACCAGCCGGTGCCGGGGGTCGATCGGGGTGGCCAGCGGTGCACCGAGATAGACATCCCCCAACCCCAGTACCAGGTACTCGGCGGCGAACACGGTATCGAAGACATCGCCGACGGTATCGAGTCCGTTCATCCGCCGGATGAACTCGATATTCCACGGGCACCACGGTGCGTCGGCGCGTACACCGTGCATATAGCGGGTGATCGCCTCCCGGGTCGCGGGATCGTCCCAGGACAGCGGCAGATCCACCGTACGGCTGGGGACGACCAGGTCCTCGGCGGCCGGTAGGGCGGCCTCCGCCTCGACCAGTAGATCCAGGGCCGCACCGATACGCAGCGTGCGCGGTTCGACCCGGACCTGGAGCGAACGGACGCCCGGCGTGAGTTCGGTGAGGCCCCGTTCACCTCGGTCGCGCAGGTGCTCGTGCAATGCGTGGACGCGGGCGCGTAATTCGAGGTCCAGGGTCATGGCGCCGTATTCGACGAGGATTCCGTCGTCACCCGCCCGACGGTAGGTCACCGGGGTGCCGTCCGCGGTTTCCCCGTGCCGCAGAATTCCGTCGTCGCCGTCGCCGCCGGTGGACAGCACGATCGGCCAGCCCGCCCGGCGCGCGGGGCCCAGTTCGGCCGGTGACGCGGCCCGCTCCGCGCGTACCGGAACGAAACGTACCCGGTCACCCGGGCACAACTGGCCGAGCTTCCACAGATCGGCGGCGGTCACCGTCACCGGGCAGACGAAGCCGCCGAGGCTCGGCCCGTCGGGGCCGAGCAGGATGGGGGTGTCGCCGGTGAAATCGAGCGCGCCCACGCTGTAGGCGGTGTCGTGGATATTCGACGGATGCAGTCCGGCCTCGCCACCGTCCGGGCGGGCCCAGCGGGGTTTGGGGCCGACGAGCCGGACCCCGGTGCGGTCGGAGTTGAAATGCACCTCGTAGTCGGTGGCGAGCAACGTGTCGATATCCGCGCGGGTGAAGAATTCGGGCGCTCCGTGCGGTCCCTCGGTGACGGCGAGTTCCCAGTCGCGGGTCAGCGCGGGTTGCTCGCCGCCGGGCACCGCGCCGGCCGGCGGACCCGGGACGGGGCCGACCGGGAGAACATCCGCGGCGGCCAGTGCGCGCCCGGCCACGCCGCCGAAGCGCCCGAGGGTGAACGTGGCGCTGCTGCCGAGGTACTCGGGGAGTGCCAGTCCGCCGGAAACCAGCACGTAGCAGCGCATCCCGGGGCCGCGGATCGTGCCGATATCGAGAACCTCCCCGGCGGGGACGAATACCGGCCGCCACAGCGGCACCGGCCGCCCGGCCACCGTCACAGTGACAGGAGCGCCGGTCACGCACACCCAGGCGGGCTCGGCGAATCGCAAGGCCGGACCGGCCATGGTGCATTCGAGCCCGGCCGCGCCCTCGGGATTGCCCAGTGCGCGGTTGCCGAGCCGGAACGACAGATCGTCCATGGGACCCGACGGCGGTACGCCGACATGCCAGTAGCCGATCCGGCCCGGCCAGTCCTGCACCGTGGTGAGCAGACCCGGGCGTTCGACCACGGTGTGGCGGGTAATGGTCACCGCGGCGGGTGGCGGGGCGAGCGTCACCGGGGCGGTCACCGGGTCACCACCATGCGTACGGGAGTGGGATCGAAGCCGTTGCAGGGGTTGTTGATCTGGGGACAGTTGGACACCAGGACCAGGGTGTCGATCTCGGCGCGCAGCGATACCGTCTTGCCCGGTGCGGACCGGCCGTCGACGATACCGAGCGTGCCGTCGGCCTCCACCGGAACGTTCATGAACCAGTTGATGTTGGATACCAGATCCCGTTTGCCCATATCCCATTTCGCCGCCTCGGCCAGGAAATTCTCCACGCAGGCGTGCTGGTGGCGGGTGTGATGGCCGTAGCGCAGCGTATTGGACTCCTGGGAACAGGCTCCGGCGATGGTGTCGTGGTTGCCGACCTCGTCGGCGACCACGGTCATGAGTGCCGTGCCCCGGTCGGTGCGCAGCACACTGCCGGTGGTGAGAAAGATATTGCGCTGCGCGGTGACCGTGGCCTGGGCGCTGTAGCGGTCGGTGTGGTCGGCCGCGGCGTACAGCAGGCAGTCGACGGCCTGGTTGCCGTGCAGATCGATGATGTCGAGACGGTGCCCTGCCCGTACCACCGCCGACCACGGTGCGCAGGCCGGGACCACGTCGTCGAGCACGACGGTCGCTGCCGGGGGAGCGATGTTCATATCCACTCCTGTCGGGTGCGGGCGGCCGACCATGCCGCTTCGGTGTTCTGGACGGCGCGCAGGTATTCCGGGTCGCTGTTCGCGGCGGCCGCGACGGTGCGGTCGCCCGGCCAGGCGACCAGATCGAGATCGGTGACCGGGGCGTCGTCGAGGGGGTGCGCGGTGGCGGCTACCAGGACGATCACCGGCAGCTGGACGATCAGGTCGACGTAGGCGCCCGCACCGGCCGAGCCGGTGGTGGTGAGGGCGCCGTCGCCGGCCACCCGCACACCGCGGAAGACCGAGAGGGTGGCGCCGATATCGCGCGGGGTCAGCCCGTGTTTCGCGGCCGCGCGTTCCAGGAGCAGCCGGCCCTCGGGAGTGGTACCGCAGAGTGCGTCGTGGTGGCCCGAGGTGTCGGCGACCACGGTGGCCAGCAGCCGGCCCTGATCGGACAGCAGTGGGTGCCCGGCACCGAGGTAGGCCTGCCAGGGCACTTTCACGGTGTCGGCGACATTGAGACGTTCCCAGGGTGCGTCCGCGCGCAGCAGGAACAGGTGCGCGCAGGCCGCACCGTGCGGATCGGCCAGTCGCAGCCGGGTGCCGCGTCCGAGCACGGTGCCGGTGTAGCCGCCGGGTGGTAGCCGGACGGTCCAGGTGGTCGCGTCGAGCGGGACCCCGTCGGGGAGTACGGGGGTGGCCGCGCTTGCCGATGCCTGGGCGCGGGCGTGTGCGCGGGCGCCGGTCGTCGAAGCGGTGGTGGGTGTCATGATCTTTCCTTGCTCGTCGGGTCCGGCGGGTGGGCCGGCCGTGCCGGTGACCGATTCGGAAGTGGGGCAGCGGGGCCCGGGCCGATTCGGGGGCGGGCGGCGGGTCAGCCGTGCTGGACAACGGGTTCCGGCGCCGGCAGTGGCGGAATATCCCCAGGCGCCGCGGACTTTCCGGCCGGTTCGCGCAACCGCTGTACGGCGAGGGTGCCGAGGAAGGCCAGCAGTGAGGCGAGGAAGCCGAAGAAGGTGGGCCAGCCGTCGAAGCCCGGGCCGATCAGTGAATTATCGATATGGAGAACAGTGTTCGGTACCCCGTACATGGTGGGTGTGAGCATGAACAGGACCAGCCGGACGCCGAGCCCGGCCACCATGGCCGCGACCGCCGCGGCGGTGGTGATCCGCGAGGTGAGGTGGGCCGCGACGAACGGGACGATCAGTGCGGCCAGCATCAGGTCGAACGCCAGGGTGAGCAGGATGCCGGTTTGCGGTACCTCGACCGCGAAGAAGATCGCCACCGCGACCACCGGGATCATGGTGAGCCGCACATCCCGCAGCAGGGTGTCATGCCCGGCGGCGTCGGTCCGGTCGGTGCGACCGGCGATATTCCGGGTCGCCACCGAGGCGGTGCCCAGGATGGCGCCGTTGGCGGTGGAGCAGGATGCCGCCACAATCGCCGACAGCACCAGGATCGCCAGACCCGCCGGGGCGTGTTCGTCCAGCAGGGTCAGCAATCGCGGACCCGAACTCTCACCGACGAGATCGGTGGTGGCCAGGGCGACCAGCGCGTAGGGGATACCGACCACGGCGGTTCCGGCCGCGCCCACGAAGCACGCCCGGCGGGCGATCTCGGGGGAGCGGGCCGAGAAGATGCGCTGCATGAAATCGATGGCGACGATATCGCCGATGCCGAGGGCGATCAGCGTCGCCCAGTTCACCACGGCGCCTTCGGAACTGTTGCCGAGCTGTCCGAGGTCGAATGGCCCCATACCCTCGGGGATGTCGAGACCGTAGGTCGATCCCACCCAGATGAGCAGGGCGAGCGACCCGATCACGGTGATCACCATCTGGGCGAGTGCGGTGTAGGCGTCGCTGAACATGCCGCCGGTGACGGTATAGGTCAGCACGATCGCCACGATCAGCAGGACCCCGGCGGTGTATGGGATACCGAGGAAGCGTTCGAACAGGAAACCCCCGGCGACGAGGTTGCCCGCCAGCAGGATGCAGAAGCTGAAGATCATCAGGATCGAGGCGCTGAATTCCACACCGCGGCCGTATTTGATCCGGTAGAAGTCCGGCAGGGTCAGCAGGCCCATCCGGTTCATCGGCTTGGCGAAGAAGAGCCCGGTGAGCAGCAGGCACAGGCCCAGGCCCAGCGGTAGCGACGCCCCGGCCCAGAAGCCGACCGAACCGGCCAGGTCCGTATTGCCGAGAGTGGCGTTGGAGTCGACCGCCTGGCCCATCAGGCCCGCCGCGACCAGCGGTAGACCCAGCGATCGGCCGGCGACCAGGAAGTTGACGCTGTCACCGTCGACCTTGCGGGCGACCAGTAGGCCGATGCCGATGACCGCGAGCACACTGATCGCGATTCCGAGAATGATCATGGCCGGGGGCCCTTCATCCGACACGAATATCTATCGGTTGAAAGGTTCCTCGTACCCCGCGACATCGTGGTGACGGCGATGTATCCGTCTCGCGGCCGTGCGTAACGTCTACGTTGCCCAGATTTCTATCGAATGACAGAAATCTCCCCGCGGTGCCGAACCGCTGGTCGGCGACAATGGAGCCATGACCCAACTCGGTCCGGGCCGCCCGCGTCTCGCGCCGCGCCGCCGCCAGGGGCAGACTCCGCGTGCCGAAATCCTCGACGCCGCCGCCGAACTGTTCACCACGCACGGGTACGGAAGTGCCTCGACCCGGGCCATCGCCGAGGCGGTCGGTATCCGCCAGGCTTCGCTGTATCACCACTTCGCGGCCAAGGACGACATCCTCGACGCGCTGCTCGGTGAAACCATCGCGGGGGCGGCCGAACTCGCGATGCGCCTGGAGCGGCGACCGGAGCCGGCCGCGGTCCGGCTCTACGCGCTGGCCCGATTCGATATCGGCCAGCTGTGCGACGCGCGCTGGAATATCGGTGCGCTGTACTTCCTGCCGGAGTTGCGCGGGGATCGGTTCGCCCGGTTCCGCTCCCGCCGCGACACCCTGCGCGCGAGCTACGAAGGGCTGGCCGCGCGGGTGGCGGCCGGGATGGGCACGAAGGGGGTGCCCGAAGCGCAGACCCTCCCGTTCCGGTTGGTGGAGACGGTGATCGATATCCGCTCGGACGCCGGCGGGGTGCCCGAGGAGGTGCGGCAGGCGATCGCCGCCGCGGTGCTGCGGGTACTCGGCTGGGACGGCGATCCGGCCGGCGTCCGGGAGGCGGCCGGGGTCCTCGCTCGGGAGCTGCGGGTGTGAATCGCCCAGGGCCGGGCCCTTCACGCGACCATAAAACTAGAACGTGTTGTAATTCTGGGACAGGGGTCCGCCGGTGCCGTCCGGCCCGGGTGTCGGGGTGCTGGCGCAGGATCAGGTCGCCTATGCGGGTGTCGCGGTCGGTACCACCACCCTCTACGACCGGAGCGGCCCGCTGGGTACAGCCGTGGTGACCGCCGTGTCCAATGTGCGCCGCCAGGTCGAAATGCGGCGCTACTGATATCGGTGGCGGCCCGCCGCGCCTAGGACCGCGGCTCGGTATGGGAGGGCCGCGGCCAGGGTCGCGCTTCCCGGGCCTCGAGATCGGTATTGAATCGTTCCAGGTAGGCGGCGAAGGTCTGTACGTCCTCGCCGCTCCAGCCGCGCAGGAGCCGGTCGAGGGCGTTGATGTTGTAGTCGCGATCGGCCAGGACCCGGCGTTCGCCCTCGTCGGTGATCCGGAACTTGCGCGCCAGGCCGCCCCCGGGATCGGGAATGCGCTCCACCAGGCCGGCTTTCAGCATGGCCGCGGTCTGCCGGTGCACGGTCGAGGTGTCCAGACCGAAGGCCTCGCTGAGTTCGCCGATGGACATGGGTCCCTCGATCCGCAGCCGGCGCAGCACCAGATAGGCACTGCGCTCGAGGTGGTCCGGGCGGCGCAGATGGGCATTGAGGCTGTGCCGGCCAAGGAGCATGGTCTCGAATTCGATCAGATGGGTGGGTTTGTCCATGGCGGGTGTCCTGCTCGTACTCGGATGCCGTGGCGGCGCGGCGGGCGTCCCGCCAGGCGTTATACCACGCGGCCGGGAACATATTGCATCCTACACATTGTATGTAGAGTGCAATTGCTGTGTGCTGTGCACCGGCCGCTGTCAGGCGCCGGCCGCGGCCCGCCGGGACCGGTGTTCGTCGGTCCGAGTATGAGTGCCGCAGGGGCGGGCAATTTCTGTACAGAAAACCGTTCGATCGTCCGTACTGGTGTCCCGGACAGATGTCCGGGTCGCTCGTCCGTGATCTTCCGGGCCGTATCCGGCGGCCTCCGGGGAGGGCGCGCTGCCCGCTGTTCACGTGTTCGACGCAGCGTTCGAATCGGGGGCGAGTACGGTTTTTTCCGGAACATCCGGTTCGGCGGCGTGGTCGCGGTGCGCGGAAGGGCCGGGTAACGGCTGGTCCGCGTGATCCCGCGACCTCGGTGCCGGACGCACAGTGCGATCTGAAAGGACTCGTCCATGGCGATCGACACCGGCGGGAAATCCGTGACGCGTAACAGCGGCGTGCCGGGCTCGAGCAGGCACAGACCGGTGGGCCGCGGCCTCGACTGGCTGGTCTTCGGCATCACCTCGATCGGAGCCGTGGCCTTCGTGCTCTGGGGGATCTTCGACCAGGACAGTTTGGCCGGCTTCGCGTCGAACGCCCAGTCCTGGGTGATCACCAATACCGGCTGGCTGTTCGTCCTGGTGGCCACCTCTTTCGTGGTCTACGTGATCTGGCTGGCGCTGAGCCGGTACGGCAAGATCCCGCTCGGCGCCGACGACGAACAGCCGGAGTTCCGGACGGTCTCCTGGATCGCCATGATGTTCAGCGCCGGTATGGGGATCGGCCTCATGTTCTGGGGAGTCGCCGAGCCGCTGACCCATTTCACCGCCCCGCCGCCGGGTACCGCCGAGGCGGGCAGCTCGCAGGCCGCCGAGGTCGCGATGGCGACCACGCTGTTCCACTGGACGTTGCACCCGTGGGCCATCTACGCCGTCGCCGGTCTGGCCATCGCCTACGGCACGTTCCGGCGCGGCCGGTCGCAGCTGTTCTCGTCGGTGTTCCGGCCGCTGCTCGGCCGGCATGCCGAGGGCCTGGGCGGTAAGGCGATCGATGGGATGGCCATCTTCGCCACCCTTTTCGGTTCGGCGGCCTCGCTCGGCCTGGGCGCGTTGCAGATCGGGGCCGGGTTCGAGTTCAACGGCTGGGTGGACGCCGTCGGCAAGATCGGCCTGGTGGCGGTGATCACCGGACTCACCGTCGCGTTCATCCTGTCCGCGGTCTCCGGCGTCGCCCGCGGTATCCAATGGCTGTCGAATATCAACATGGTGCTCGCGGTGATCCTGGCGGCTTTCGTCTTCATCGCCGGGCCCACCCTGTTCATGCTGAACTTCCTGCCCACCGCGGTCGGTGACTACATCGCCGAACTGCCGACCATGGCCTCGCGCACCGGAATAGCCGGCGGCGAGGCAATGGAGGCGTGGCTGTCCAGCTGGACCATCTTCTACTGGGCGTGGTGGATCTCCTGGACCCCCTTCGTCGGGATGTTCATCGCGCGGATCAGCCGGGGCCGCACCATCCGGCAGTTCGTGGCGGGTGTCCTGCTGGTGCCCAGCATGGTGAGTCTGGTCTGGTTCGCGATCTTCGGCGGCGCGGCCATCCGCCAGCAGACCGATACCCACGACCTCACCGAGACCGACGGCAGTGTGAACCCCGACTTCGCGCTCTTCCACCTGCTCGGGGAGTATCCGCTGACCTCGATCACCACCGTGCTGGTGATGATCCTGGTGGGTATCTTCTTCGTCTCCGGCGCGGACGCCGCCTCGATCGTCATGGGCACCCTGTCGGAGCGGGGCGGTATCGAACCGTCCCGGCTCACCGTGATCTTCTGGGGCACCGCCACCGGCGCGGTCGCCGCGATCATGCTGGTGATCGCGGATTCGAGCGATCTCGGTGGCGCGTTGACCGGTTTGCAGACACTCACCACCGTGGTATCGCTGCCGTTCATGGTGGTGATGGTGCTGATGTGCGTCTCGCTCTACCGTGATGTCCGCAGCGATCCGCTCATCGTGCGGGCGAATCTGGGCGTCGAACTGGTGGAGGGCGCGGTGCTGCAGGGTGTGGCCAAGCACGAGGGCGAGTTCGAACTCGTCACCTCGCCCATCGAGGTCGTGGACGGGGAGCCGGTGGTGGAGGGCGACCGGTGACCCGATAGCGCCGGCCCGGTCCGCGGCGCCGCGCGGACCGGGTTCAGCGCAGGTGCCCCCGCAAGTCCAGGCAGGCCCGGCCGGGCATCGCCGGGCGGTGGGCGCGGGGTGCGCTGTTCTGGGTCGCCTCGATGTAGATGCTCAGGCCGGCGCCGATCTTGCCGGCCAGGGCCTCGAGCTGATCGGGGGTGAGGGTCTCGCCGAAAGCCGCCGCGGCGAGGAGTCGTTCCCGGACCTGTTCGAGGTTGAGCCGGGCGAACGGGATGGGGGCGAGTTCGGGCATGCGGGTAACCGTACCGGAGTTCGAACATATTTTCGATAGATGCGAATCGTCCTGCCTCGCACCTGTCCACGGCGGGTTGCGGTCGGCGGAGAATCGGTTCCGCCGCGGTCACCGTTCGCGCGCTCTCGCAAGCCACTTCGGTGTCCAACGGAGCGATCTACCACGCGTTCGGATCACGAGCGGGAAGGATGACCCAGGTCTGGCTGCGCGCCGCGCGATGCTTCCTGGAGCTGCAGCGCGACGCCGTCGACAACGCCCTGGCAGCGAGCCCGGCACCGCAGAATGCCATCGAAGCCGTCGTGGCCGCGGCCGACGCTCCCGCGGAATATCTGATCCGGTACCAGAATCGCGCCGACCACGAGTCGGTCGCCCTCATCCTCCCGAGGTCGACATCAACATCCCGTTCACGCCCGGGATGGCCGCGCTGATCCAGGCGAAACTCGGCCCGCAGGCGGCGCTGACCGCAATGACCACCGGCCACCGCTTCGGCGGCCCGCAGGCCTTGGCCGCCGGACTCGTCGACGGCACCGCCGCCGCGGACCGGATACTCGACAGCGCCGTCGAACGCCTGAGCGGTCTGCTCGGCAAGAACCACGACACGGCCCGGGCCATCAAAACCACCATGTTCGCCTCTGTAGTGGCAGCCCTGCGATGACACCCCGCCCGTTGCGTCGATCCGATCGCCGACCGGCAGGTCTCACCGCGGCCGGTGCCGGTAGTGAACGCACTGTCATCGGCATGAGCGCCTCAGTCATGGCTCGCGGGCCCCGGCCCGGTGAACGCGCCGCCGCGCGCGGCCAGTGTCGCGGCTGTCGCCGCACGGTCGGGAAGGTGCGGGTCGGGTGGGGTCCGCAGCAGCGTCAACTGGTGGTAGACCGGCGCGGTGGCCGCGATCAGTACGGCACGGGCGTCGACGCCGGGAGTCAGTTCGCCACGGCGCACGGCTCGTTCGACGACGATCTCGGACTGGGCGTATCGGTTCTCCCACAACTGCCGCAGGGCGCGGGCGGCCTCCTCGGAACGGAACGAGACCGCGATCAGGGCGGCCGCGATCGACGGTTCCTCGGTGAGCGAGTCCTGGATCTCCTGGTTGAGCGCGGCCAGATCCCCCTGGAGGGAGCCGGTGTCGCGTGGATGCCAATCGATATCGGCGGCCGCGGCGAAGACGTCGGTGATCAGGCCGCCGACGTCGCGCCAGCGGCGGTAGACGGTGGTGCGGTGGACGCCCGCGCGGGCGGCGACGGTGTCCACGGTGAGCGCGTCGTAACCGTGCTCGGTCAGTTCCGCGTGCACGGCTTCCAGGACCTGAGCGCGGATACGCGCGGTGCGGCCGCCCGGTCGCGGCGCCGGGCGCGGCGCTTTGTCCGCGAGGGGTGGAGAAGTCATCTCGATCATCCGGTTGCTCTGAGGTGCGGGCTGTGACACCATGCTAATGCAACAGTCATCGCAATAGTGAGGTCGCCGATGCTCATTCGAAGCGTTCATCCCGTCCTGCGGTCCCCCGGCGCCGCGTCGTACTCGAATGCTTCGGAGAGTGTCCATGCCCACGCAGATCACCGCGCTCGCGGCTACCTTGTCCTTCCACGGTCGGCGCGTTCTCGATGAGGTGACGTGTTCGCTCGCCGCGGGCGAGCGCACCGGCATCATCGGCGAGAACGGATCCGGTAAGTCCACCCTGCTGCGCCTGTTCGCCGGGCGGGAGCGGCCCGACGCCGGCGAGATCGTCGTCCAGGCCGACGGTGGTATCGGCTATCTCGCCCAGGACGAGCAGCTGCCACCGGAGACGACCGTCCAGCAGGTCATCGACCGGGCCCTGAGCGAGCTGCGCGCGATCGAGGGCCGGATGCGTGCCCTGGAGGCCGCCATGGCGGCCGGTGACGAGTCCGGATTCGCCGAATACGGCGAATTGACGACCGTGTTCGAACTGCGCGGCGGCTACGACGCCGATGCCCGGGTTGAGCGTGCCCTGCACGGTCTCGGCCTGGGTCTGGTCGCCCGCGACCGTAGAGTCGGCGGGCTCTCCGGCGGCGAACAGGTCCGGTTGCGCCTGGCGGCGGTACTGGCGGCCGGGTCGGAGGTACTGCTGCTCGACGAGCCCACCAATCACCTCGACGACGACGCCCTGACCTGGTTGGAGGACCATCTGCGTACCCGGCGCGGCACCACGGTGACGGTCTCCCACGATCGGGTCTTCCTCGAGCGGGTCGCGACCTCCCTGCTGGAGGTCGACGCGGACCGGCGGTGCGTGGTCCGGTACGGGAACGGCTACGCGGGCTTCCGTGCCGGGAAGGCCGCGGCGCGGCAGCGATGGGTCCAGGCCCACGAACAATGGCAGACCGATATCGAGCGGCTGCGGGAGACCGTCGCCACCACGGCCCGCCGGGTCGCCCCGGGCCGGGCGATGAAGGACAACAACAAGATGGCCTACGACCGGGCGGGCGGCCGGGTGCAGCAGTCGCTGGCCGGGCGGGTCCGCAATGCCGAGGAACGATTGCGCCGACTGCTGGCCGACCCGGTGCCGCCACCCCCGCAGCCGTTGCGCTTCACCCCTGCGCTGCGGTCCGGCGGTACGCACGGCACCGTGCTCGACGCCACCGGAATCACGGTCGCCGGCCGGCTGGATCCGACGAGCCTCACCCTCGCGCCCGGAGACCGCCTGCTGATCACCGGCCCGAACGGCGCGGGCAAGTCCACGCTGTTGCGGGTGCTGGCCGGGGCCTTCGCACCGGACGGCGGCACCGTCGCCCGCCGCGGCCGGGTCGGCTATCTTGCGCAGGAACCGCCGCCCGCCGAGCCGGGGGAGACGCTGCTGGCCGCCTTCGCCCGTGGCCGCGCCGGTGACCTCGAAGGGCACGCCGAACGACTCATGGCCCTGGGCCTGTTCGGTCGCGCACAGCTGACGACCCGCGTCGCGGAGCTGTCCACCGGGCAGCGGCAGCGGCTGGCCCTGGCGCGGCTGGTCGTGCAACCGTTCGACGTGCTGCTGCTCGACGAGCCCACCAATCACCTGTCACCCGCGCTGGTGGAGGAAATGGACACCGCGCTGGCCGATTACCGGGGCGCACTGGTGATCGTCAGCCACGACCGCCGGCTGCGCGCGCATTGGCACGGTGACCGGCTCGCGTTGCGGGCGACGGTATCCGTCTGACCCTCGCCGAAACCGGCACACCCACGTATCGAAGGAGTTCCGCTGTGCCCGCCGACCCCGTAACGCTTCCCGCCGACCCCACCGTGCTGCACCCCATGCCCGGGCAGCCGCGTGTGGTCCTGCTGAAACCGCTGATCAGCTCACCGCTGATCGAGGCCGGGGAGTTCTCCTACTACGACGACCCCGACGACCCGACCGCGTTCGAAACCCGCAATGTGCTCTACCACTACGGGCCGGAGAAACTGATCATCGGGAAGTTCTGCGCGCTGGCCACCGGCGTGCGGTTCATCATGAACAGCGCCAACCATCGCATGGACGGTCCGTCGACATTCCCGTTTCCGACCATGGGCGGTGAATGGGCGACCCATATCGATCTGCTGAGCGATCTGCCGAACCGGGGCGATACGGTCCTCGGCAACGACGTCTGGATCGGTAACGGCGTGACGGTCCTGCCCGGTGTGCGGATCGGCCACGGCGCGATCGTCGGCACCGGCGCGGTGGTCACCGGCGATGTTCCCGACTACGGCATCGTCGGCGGTAATCCGGCCCGCCTCATCCGCACCCGCTACGCGGAGCCCGATATCGCCCGGCTGCTGGCGGTGGCCTGGTGGGACTGGCCCGTCGAACACATCACCCGGCATGTGCGCGCGATCATGGCGGGCAGTATCGCCGATCTCGAAGCCGCCGCCACGGAACTGGAATGAGTGGAACCACTGTGCCTTCTCGTCCCGCCCATATCGCGATGGTCGGTTCCCGATCGTCAGCCACGTGCTGCCTGGCCTCGCGATCATCGGTGAACTGGCGGCCCGGGGCCATCGCGTCACCTACGCCAACGACCCGGTGGTGGCCGATCTGATCACCGCCGCCGGCGCCGAATTCGTCCCGTGCACGGCCGGGCTGCCGGCCGGTGTACCGATGATCGCCGTACCACAGGCCGCCGAACAGTTCCTCAATGCCGACCGCCTGGTGGAATTGGGTGTGGCCCGCCGGATCGACACCGACGACGCCACACCCGAGAACCTGCGCGCGGCGCTGATCGACCTCGTCGGGGACGCCGGGGTGGCCGACCGGTCGGCGCGACTGCGTGCCGAGGCGCGGAACGAAGGCGGCACGATGCGGGCCGCCGATCTGATCGAGGCCCTGCTGGGCCGACCTCCGCCCGGCCGTCCGTGCCGAGTCGCGTCCCGGGTCGACCCCGCACGCCGTCCGGGATCCTTGCCGGCGTACGCGTGACGGGGCGCGGTCATCGAGGCGAACCCGTGTGCGCTGGGTGTCGATCCGGACAAGACGACCGGAAAACGAGCGCGTTGCGGCGCGTCAGCCGATCACGGCGTTCATGATCGTGCCCGCGCTGGTCGCGATGACACCACCGATCATCGCTCCGGCCACCATCTTCGGGGACTCCAGACCGCCGCCGGACCATTTCTCCCAGGCGAACTTGCCGCCGGCGTAGATGATCGCGCAGATTCCGGCGAGCAGCACGAACCAGGTGAGATACCTGACCAGTTGCAGGAATTTGTCCGAGATGGGGGGTGCTTCGGGTGTGGGGTTACCGATTTGCGCCAGCGTATCGGTCACGGCGGCCAGTATCATCTCGCAGCTCACTCTGGTTTCGGGGTGGGCGGGAACGCTAACGCATCGTAACCGCTCGCCGGGTGGTGTGCAGTAATCGCAGGTCCGGGCAGGTGTTCGGGCCACCAGCGGTTATAGCGTGAAAGCCGCTGCGCGGCAAGAACTTGCGCCGTACCGGTATCGGTCTGGATGATGGAGGCGGGGCCGTGCGCCCCGGACGGTCTCGGCGAGGGAGCAGACGGTGAGCAGCATCGCGGCGTCGATTGTGGACGCAGTAACGGTATACGCGCAGGTCAGCGACCCTACCCCGGAGCCGCCGCCGCTGGCGGACAAGATCGATCAGTTCGTCCGGTACGGCACCTGGCTGGCCATTCTGTCGGGCACGGTCAGCATCATCTTCGCGGGTGCCAAGTTCGCCTGGGAGAAGTGGTCGGGTAGCGGTATGGAGTCGCCGAAGATGGTGGCCGGAGCGATGATCGGCGGCGTCGTCGCCACCAGTGCGGGCACCATCATGAACACGGTTCTCGCCATCTGAGAGCGGCCGCGCCGACCGCATCCGCTACGTTCCAGTTATCTCCGCGTATCCTGCTCGCAGTCCGTCGACAGCGATGAGCAGGGAGAGTGCGAATGCGCGAAGTGCCCGCCGCGGCAGCCGGAGACATGACGCAGCCGGTGGGAGACCGGTTCCGCATGACACGGCGGTCGATGCTGGGTTTCGTCGCCGTCACCGGTCTGGCAGCCTGCGGGGGTGAGGACTCCGGTACCGAGGTTCCGCCGTCGGGTACCCCGGCCGCCCGGCGGGAGGTGGCGGCCGACGCCTATATCTTCGGCTACTCGATGATCCTGATCGATACATTCCGCCGGCGGGCACTGGACTACGTATCCACGAATCGGTTCCAGCACACCTCCTCCCTGCCGCCCGCGAGCCAGCGCACGGTGGTCCGGATCGACCTGGACAACCTGTACTCGATGGCCTGGCTGGATCTGCGCAAGGAACCGGTGCTGTTCGAGGTACCGGAGATCCGGGATCGGTACTGGGTGATGCAGGTCCTCGATGCCTGGTCCAATACGGTGTCCACGCCGAGCAGTGTGCGACCGGAGGCCGAGCCCGGCGCGGTGGCGCCCTATACCTACGCGGTGACGGGGCCGGGCTGGACCGGGGAACTCCCGGCCGGTGTCGTGCACCTCCCGGTGCCGACCGCGGATGCCTGGCTCTACGGGCGGATCGAGGTGCGCGGTAGCGCGGACATTCCCGCCGTGCGCGCGCTGCAGGCCCAGCTCCGGCTGGCGCCACTCAGCGCGTGGAACACACGGGCCGCCACGGAATCCGAGTCGATACCGGGTAACCAGGACTGGTCGGAACCGGTGGGCCGTGATTCGGTCGACGCGATGTCGTCGCGCGATTATTTCGACCGCCTGTGTGAGCTGATGCAGGACAACCCGCCGGCCCCGGAGGACGAACCGGCGATGCGGCGCTTCGCCGCCATCGGCATCCGCCCGGGCGGGTCCCCGGAAGGCGTGAGCACCGGCGAACTCGACGCGGGCGTCGACGCGGCGAAGAAGAAGATAGCCGCCTACGTCGATCCGGCCTCCCGGATGCGCGACGGGTGGCTGGTGGCGCTGAACGTCGGCCGGTACGGCACCAATTATCTGCTGCGCGCCACGACCGCCAGAAGGGGTGTCGGCGCGAATATCGCCGAGGCCATGCTCTATCCCGCACTGTTCGACGAGGCCGACGAGAACGGTGACCCGCGGGAGTTCACCCTGCGATTCGAACCGGGCCAGACGCCCCCGGTGAAAGCGTTCTGGTCGATCACCGCCTACGGGGCCGACGCCTACCTGACGCCGAACCCGGCGGACCTGCACACCATCGGGCATCCGGTGGCGCCGCGGTTCGCGCCCGACGGTGCGCTGGAGTTCGCGGTGCAGGCCGCCGATCCCGGCCCCGGCTTTCCGCGGTCCAACTGGCTGCCGATTCCCGAGCAAGGCCAGTTCTCCCTGATCATGCGGTTGTACGAGCCGGAACCCCGGGTGCTGGACGGCAGCTGGTCGCCGCCGCCGCTGGTGTCCTAGGCGTCCGGCCTCGCCGCGATCAGATATTGGCCCCTTTGGTGCGATTACAACCGCGGCACAGGATCTGCAGATTGGCCGCGCTGGTGGCGCCGCCGCGGCTGAGCGGGATCACGTGGTCGAATTCCAGGTAGTGGCTGTCCCCGCATTCCACGCAGCGGCCGCCGTCGCGCTGCCACACCTCCGCTTTCACCTCCTGCGGGATACTGCGTGAATCCCGTTGGCCCGGCGCCAGGACCAGTCGTTTCGCAATGCGCAGCGCGCCCTCCAGCGCGGCCGCGAGGTATTCCGGGTCGGTGACGGCGAAGGTGGCACCACCGCGTGCCGACGTCGCCGCGACCACCACGGCGTCGTATTCGGCGGCCACCGAGACGATCCGCGACCACGGCAGCTCGACCCCCGCCCCCGCGCCCACGAAACGCAGCTTCTTGGTGCTGACGATCAACCGGCCGTCGGTGTGCTTGGGTCCGCGGGCCAGCTCCCGGATATGGGTCGCATCGATATCGAGGTAGACCAGTTCCTCGGCGTCCAGGTGCAGGCCGGGGGTGGCGATCGCGGGCAGATCGCCCTCCCGCAACCGTGAGAGTGCGCGTCCGCGTGCCAACCGCGACCGCAGCTCGTCGATCAGGGGACCGCTCAGGCCGAGTTCGGTGACGGCGTATTCGACCTCGTCGTATTCCTCGGCGGTGATCTGCCCGTCGGCGAACGCGAAGGCGACCCGGCGCTCCACGTACTGCAGCGCCGCGGGTTGCAGCGCGGCGCGGGCCGCGGCCGCGTCGAT
>NZ_JBKOOL010000098.1:0-21500 GCF_046764065.1 Nocardia sp. NPDC002869 | reverse complement strand
TGACACTCACCCATCCGGCCTACGGGCAACTGCGCGTGGTGACGCCGTCGGTGTCGGTACTGCTCGCGAACAATCCGGGACCGATGACTCTGGACCGGCCCACTCTCGTCTCAGAGCGTGTCTGGGAACTGCAGTCCTTGGGCCTTGTCGATGTTGCTGCTGTCCCGGCCCACGGTCGGCGGCGGGGTTTGTGTCGGTGGCCTGTGCCACACTCCCCGGTGATGAGCCGACACACCGCGTTCCGGTACTGTCTCGACCCCACGGTCGAGCAGTGTGCCCGGCTTGCCCGGCACGCGGGTGCGGCCCGGTTCGCGTTCAACCAGTGCCTGCATATGGTGAAAACCGCGCTCACCTACCGCAAAACTGACCCGAGTTATCCGGTGCCGTGGACCCGATACGACCTGATCAACGCATTCAACACCTGGAAGAAAACCGAAGCCGCGGGCCGCGTCTTCACCGTCGGCACCAACGGGGCAACCGAGATACGGGTGACCGGACTGGCCTGGCGGGACCAGGTGTGCCAGCAGGTGTTCGAAGAAGCCGCCGTCGATTGCGGCCGCGCGCTCGCCGCGTGGTCGGACTCGCGGAGCGGGAAACGTCGAGGCCGCCGGATAGGGTTCCCGAAGTTCAAGAAGAAACACACCGGTACCCCCGCGTTCCGGCTGCGTAATAAACACTCCAAGGCGGCGCGGGCGGCGATCCGGGTCGGTGACCTGGGGATCCCGCGGGCGGTGACCCTGCCCGGTCTCGGGACACTGCGGGTTCGTGACGACACCCGCCGGTTGCGCCGCATGCTTGCCGGTGGGCGGGCCAGGATCTTGTATGCCACGGTTTCGATGCGGGCGGGTCGCTGGTGGATCAGCCTGGCGGTCGAGGCGGCCGATCTGCATCCTGCCCACCACCACCGGCCCCGGGGCAGTGGTGATGGTGGTGGCTGGGTCGGGATCGACCGCGGTTTGTCGGCGTTCCTGGTCGCCGCCACCGCCGACGGTGCTGAAACCGTCCGGATCAATCGGGCGCCCAAGCCGCTGGCCGCCGGGCAAGCCCGGCAGCGGCGGTTGGCGAAAGCATTGTCGAGGAAACAGAAGGGATCACGTAACCGGACAGAGGCCGCTGCCCGGTTGGCGCGCCACCATCGCCGGATCGCCGATGTTCGTCGCCATTTTCTGCATCAGGTCACCAACCGGCTGGTCAAGACCCACGATCGGCTCGTAATCGAAGACCTGCATGTGGCCGGGATGCTGCGCAACCGGCGTCTGTCACGGGCGGTCAGAGATGCCGGATGGACGGATTTCGCGCGGCTGCTGCACTACAAACAGCAGTGGCGCAGTGGTGCCGTGGTCACTGCGGATCGCTGGTTCCCGTCGAGTAAACGGTGTTCGGCCTGTGGTGCGGTGAACGCGGGGCTCACGTTGGCGGATCGGGTGTTCACCTGTGGGTGTGGGTACCGGGCGGATCGGGATCTGAATGCCGCGGTCAACCTCGCCGCCTGGGCCGGCAATGGAGACGTGTCAAGATCCCCGGACCTCCGAGCAGGGGGCCGGGTTACCAATGTCCGCCGACGGGAAGGCGCTGACCGGCACCCTGCGGGTGCCGGTGCAACCGGCCCGGACGACGCGGAAACCACGGTTGATTCCCCGGTCAGGGTGTGAACCGAGGACGCCCGGGAAGGGCGGTGTCCGGTAACCCACACGAGTTATCAGACACGCTGTCAGGCCGTCTTGATCGACCACACCGCGTGGGGGATGGGGAATTCGTTACCGGCCTCGTCGATCGCGATGATCATCACCTGCAATTCCACGCCGATCAGTTCCAGCCCCGGTTCCGGCCGGGAGGCAACGGTCAGGGCGCGGGTGTTCGCCGGATGGTCGCGGTAGGAACTGGGCCGCTCGACGATCTCTCCGTTCTCGCGGGCGTACAGCGGCAGCAGTTCCCACGGGCTCTCCACAAGAGCGTCCGGTAGCGAGATCTGCAGAGGGTTACCGGCCGGCACATCGAGATAGACGGTTTCGCCCTGCCGGCAGTCCTCCATCCGCACCGTGCAGTAGCGGAACGGCGGCACCGTCACGGTGGTGCCGTGCGCGTAGGCGGTGAGTTCCGGGTCCTTCGGCTCGGCGTTCCGGGCCAGCAGCCAGACCACGCCGGCGGTCGCGGCCACCAGCACCAGGATCCCGGCCAGGGCCAGCGCGAGGGTCGTGCGGACTTTGTTCGTACTCACCGGGCGGCTTCTCCTCGTGGGGGGTCGTAGTTCGGAAATTCCTGCTCGGCGTGCAGCGGTCGGCGACCGCCGAGACCGGGCAGCAGACTGAACCCGCGGTAGCTCAGCACAGTCTGGACGAGCCCCCCGACCAGTACCGCACTGACCACCGCGAAACCCTTCCAGTAGTCGGTCGGCAGCAAAACTCCGCCCGCGCCGCCGATCACCCAGCTGAGCTGCAGGACAGTTTCGGACCGCCCGAACCCGGAGGCGATCGACTCGGGTGGTAGATCGTCCTGGATGGCGGCATCGAGCGAGACCTTGGCCAGCGCGCTCGCCCCCGCGGCGACCAGGGCGGCCACCGCCGCGCCGAACAGGTTGTCCATCACCACGGCGATGACGGCGACGGCCGCGCAGCCGATCGTGCAGTTCACCACGATCAGCGAGGGCCGTCCGAGCCGGAGCCGCGCCCCGGCGGCGTTACCCGCGAAATTACCGAGGGCGGCGGCCGCGCCGACCAGCCCGAGCATTGCGGCCTGCTGGACCGGACGGTGTTCGGTGGCCTTGGCCACGAACGCGACGTAGAAGGTCAGGAATCCGGTGAGCACCCGGATACTGCCGTTACCCCACAGTCCGGTGACGACGGCGCGGCCCAGCGGCTGCCGGCGTTTTCGGGCCGGTACCGCGGTCTCGTCGGCAGGGTCGTACGCCTCGGTGTCCCCGGCGCGGGCGTGGTAACCGAGGGTGGTCGGCACCTCGCCCTCGGTGATCTCCACCCAGCGCGGGATCTTCCAGCTCAGATACGCCCCGCCGACGGCGATCCCGGTGGCCAGGATCAGCGCACCGGTCGAGCCCGCGATCGCCGCGACGGCCGCGGCGAGGCCGCCGGCGCCCAGGGTGCCGCCGACCAGGCCGAACACGGTCAGCCGGGAGTTCGTGCGCACCAGGTCGATATCGGGCGGCAGAACTCGGGGTGTCACCGCGCTCTTGAGTACCGCGAACGATTTGCTGAGCACCATCATGCACAGCGCCAGCGGGTACAGCACCCAGCTGTCGAAACTGAAGATCAGCACCACCGCCACGACCGCGCGCACGGCGAACGAACTGGCCAGGGCCAGTCGCCGCCCGCGCTGGAGCCGGTCCAGCGCCGGCCCGATGAGCGGCGCGATCACCGCGAACGGGGCGATCGTGATCAGCAGGTACAGCGCGACCTTCGTTTTGCTCTCCGCGGTCGCACTGGCGAAGAACAGGGTGTTGGCGAGCGCGACCGCGATCGCGGCGTCCAGTGCGAAATTCGCCATCGTGGCGTAGGTCAGCGCGGTCAACCCGGATTTGCCCGCGCCGTCGGCCTCGGCCGCCCGCCGGAAGGTGGCGATGCCTTTTTCGGTGATCTCCCGGCCGCGCATCGCCGCCACCCGGGTGACGGTGAGTTTGCGCGGGACACGCCGGCCCTCGGCATCGTCGTGTTCCGGGGCGGCTTCCGCGCTCGGGTACTCCTTGGTCGCGGCCGGTTCTTCGGCGCCGCCGGCGTTCGCGGCGGTTCGTCGATCACTCGTACTGTCCGGTTCGGTGCGATCCCGCGCCGCGGCGCCGGGACTCGGCCGGTCCCAGGGTCCGGAGCGGCCCTCGGCGGAAGACGAGCCTGGGCCGGCGGGACCGGACCCAGCCGGATCACGCCGGGCACCGGGACCGGGGGAGAGTGCCGTACCGCCGGGGGCACGGTAATCGATGGGCGGGTTCGGCCGGAAGCGGGACGCCGACTCCGGTACGGCGCCACCGGCCCGCGGATCGGGACGGCCCGCGGTGGGAGCCCCGGGGATCGGCCGTTCCCACTCGGGCCGCCGGTTGTCCCCGAAGGAGGGCGGAGTGCCGTTCGGCCCGCCGGCCCGCCGGCTCGGGCCCGGTTCCACCGTCCCCGGCCGGCCCGGCGGCTCGACCGGGTCCGCCGACCCGCGCGACCCGCTCAGTGAGCCGAGCAGGCGAGCGAAACGACCCTCCCGCCCCGGCGCGCGGTCCCGCGCCTCCACCGGCGGGATCCGATGACCACTCTGCGCCGGCCCGGACGAATGGTCGTCCGGCCGCGCGGCGCCGGACTCGGCGGCGGGCAGCGGACGGGTCGGCGGCGGGGCCGGACGGCGGTTGCCGGGGTCGGGTTCCCGATTGCGGTGTGGCACGTTCGGCGGGGGGTAGCGGTCGAAACCTGGATGCCGCTGGGGTGGCGGAGACTCGCCGGCGGGCCACTGACCGCGATCGGAACCGGAGGGATCGCGGGAAGTGGGCACATCATCAATTCTGGCCCACGGTGACGCCCGGCAAACTCCGCCCTGCTCACAGCGGCCGGAAAGTGAGATGTGTCGCTGTACCGCCGCACCGGTCAGGCCGGGGCGAAACGAACCTCGAACACCGTGGGCCAGTACTTTCCGGTGAGCAGGAAGCGGTCGGTCCCGGGAATCTGGGCGATCCCGTTGAGCACATCGGTCTGCGCGCGTTCGGCGGGTGACAGCAACCCGGTGGCATCGATGACCGCCAGGACACGCCCGGTTTCCGGATCGATCCGGAGAATCTCGTCGCTCGGCCAGGAGTTGGCGTAGACCGAGCCGTCCTCGGCGCATTCGAGTTCGTTCAGGCGCGCGTCGGTGTGATCGGTCAGCGCGACCGACCTGCTCGGCGCGAAGGTCACCGGATCGCGGAAGGTGAGCCCGGCCGATCCGTCGCTCATGACCAGTTGCCCGTTGCGGCTGCACAGGCCCCAGCCCTCGCCCTCGTAGCGCACCTGGCGCTTCTCTGCCAGCGTCCGCGGGTCGCGGGCGAAGGCGACCCCTTCTTTCCAGGTGAGCTGCCACAGCGTGTCGCCGGCCAGGGTGATGCCCTCACCGAAGAACGGCGGCGGGAGCTGGACGCGGGCGAGTTCGGCGCCGGTGGCGCGATCGGTCGTCCGCACGCCGGAGAACCCGACCATCCCGGTGCTCTCGTACAGCACCTCGCCGTCGATCTCCAGCCCCTGCGTGAACGCGCCCAGGTCGTGCCGATGGGTCGCCAGCACCTCGATGTCCAGGCGCGGTACCGCGTCGTCGGTGTTGCGGCAGGCGGCCGCGGCGAGCAGGCAGACCAGCGCGGTACCGACCCAGGTTCGCCGAGTGCGCTTCATACGGCAAAATGTAGACCGTGAGCGCAGTATCTGTTTCGGACACCGAGGTGCGGACGATCCTGGCAAGGGCCGTCGACCTGGCTCGTAGTGCGCTCGTGGACCTGGAACCGACCGGGGTCGGAGCGCATCT
Organism: Nocardia sp. NPDC002869; assembly: GCF_046764065.1. Lineage (NCBI taxonomy): Bacteria > Bacillati > Actinomycetota > Actinomycetes > Mycobacteriales > Nocardiaceae > Nocardia > Nocardia sp. NPDC002869. The sequence goes on along the minus strand of NZ_JBKOOL010000098.1, from coordinate 16,025 downwards.
GGGAGTACGGGCCGAGGACGAATGTTCGGCGACGCACCGCTTCGAGGCCACGTTGCCCGGCTACCGCGGCTGGCAATGGGCGGTGGTGGTGGCCGCCGCGCCCGGCGCCGACCGGGTGACCGTGAGCGAGTCCGCGTTGCTGCCCGGGCCCGACGCGTTGATCGCGCCGGAGTTCGTGCCGTGGGAGCAGCGCATCCGGCCCGGCGATCTGACGCCCGGCGACCTGCTGGCCCCGCCCGCCGGCGACCCACGTCTGGCCCCCGGCTACACCGCCACCGGCGACCCCGAGGTCGATGAGACGGCCCCCGAGGTGGGTTTGGGCCGCAAACAGGTGCTCAGCCTGGAGGGCCGGGCCGACGCGGCCGAACGCTGGTACGCCGAGTACGGCCCCGATACCGAGATGGCCAAGGCCGCTCCCGGCTCCTGCGAGAGCTGCGGTTTCTATCTGCCGCTGGCCGGTGCGCTGCGCGCCTGTTTCGGCGTCTGCGCGAACGCGATGGGCGCCGACGGCCATGTGGTCCACATGGGATACGGCTGCGGCGCGCATTCGGATACCCAGCTGCCGACAGGCGCCGGGTCACCGATCTACCAGGCCTACGACGACGCCGCCATCGAGGTGGTCGCGGTGCCGGCGAAGTCGCCGGAGACCGTGCCCGGCAGCGAGGCGGCCGCCGAGGCCGACGTCGCACCGGATGCGGTGGTGCCGGGGCAGGCGGTCGTGACCGCCCCACCGGTGCAGGGGGCGGGATCGGAAGCGGGGGCGCCCGAATCCCGGACTGTTACCGGGGCTGTGAGTCCGGCCGGTAGGTCCGCCGCTGCGGGTCCGGCCACGAGCGCCACCGGCGGCCCGGCCAGTACGAGCGCGCCCGGCCCGGTCGGCGAGACCATCGGCGAATCGGTCGCCTCGTCCAGCGGAGAGGCGGCTGCCGAAGCCACCGGCGACCTGGGTTCCGAGTCCGGGCCCGAGCCCGTCGGCAACCCCGCCGAAGTCGCCGCCCATCCGGTGGATACCGCGCCGGCCGGCGCCGACTCCGCCGATTCCGCGAACGAGCCGGTCGAGGTGACCGCCGCGGGCCCGGCGGAGTCCGGCCCCGCCGCCGCACGGGAAACCGCCGATCCGGCGGCCGAGCGCGAGTCGGCCGCCGCGGACGCGGAACCCGAAACCGCCGCCACCGACCGGACCGGTGCACCGGCCGCTGGGACGGAGAGCGGCGAGGACACCGCGCCGGAGAGCGGCGACTCGGTTCCCGGTCCGGCCGACAGCTGACAAACGGCACTAACCGGCCGAGTCCGGCTTCGTCGAACGGCTGTCGGCCCGGTGCCCGGGCCGGTAGTCGACCGCTCTCCGTTGTGCGCGGCATGCCCGGTCCGTCCGGACACGTACGCTGTCTCGCGTGAGTGAGACCGGTGCGGTGGGCGATACGTTCGGGCCAGTGGAAACAGATGGCGGCACCGCGGATCCCTTCGGCACCGCCGACCTGCGTGCCGCGGTACTGGCCGCCTGGCGGGATTCCCCGACCCGGCTGCGTGAGGACGCCGCTACCGAGGCGGACCTGGTGCGCGCCGGCTACCGCGATCGCCTGCTGACGGAACTGGCGCAGAACGCGGCGGACGCGGCGGTGAAGGCGGGGGTGCCGGGCCGGCTCACCGTACGATGCACGGGCCGGACTCTCTCGGTCGCCAATACCGGCGCGCCGCTGGATATCGCCGGGGTACACGCGCTGACGGCCCTGCGGGCGTCGGGGAAATCGGGGAGCGGCGGGGAGACCGGACGGTTCGGTGTCGGTTTCACGGCTGTGCTGACGGTCTCCGACGAGCTCGAATTCCGCTCCACCAGTGGCTCGCTGCGTTTCTCCCGGGAGTTGACCGGTGCGGCATTGCGCGCGTCCGGCGTTCCGGCCCCGGGCGATAGGGATGTGCCGGCGCCGCCCGTGCTGCGCCTCGCCTGGCCGGTGACCGCCGCCCCGGCCGCCGGCGCGGATACCGAGATCGTGCTGTCGTTGCGTGCCGGAATCGACCCGGCCGCACTGCTGGAATCCATGCGGGCCGAGGCCGTGCACCTGCTGCTGGAGTTGCCGGCGCTGCGCGAGATCCGGATCGGCGACGAGGTGGTGCGCGCCGAGACCCGTGATTCGCGGTGCGCGGGAGTGCGCGAGTTGCGGATCAGTGGTTCCGGCACCGAACAGGTGTGGTGGGAATACCGGACCGCGCGGGCGCGCTGGCTGTTGCCGTTGCGCGACGGGATCCCGGTGCCCGCCGCGCCCGACGTGCTGCGGGCACCGACCCGTTCGGACGAAGAGCTGTCCCTGCCGGCGGTACTGATTGCCGATATCCCGATGCAACCCGACCGCCGGCGCGTGCTGCCGGGCAATCATCCGGCCGAACTCGCCGCCGGGTACGCCGGTTTCGCCCGCGCGCTGCCCCCGCGGTACCGGCTCGTGCTGGTACCGGCTCCGGGATTCGCGCGCAGCGAGATCGACGGGCTCCTGCGCGAGGCGATCCTGCGTGAACTGCGTACCGGTACCTGGCTGCCGGTGGTCGCCGCACCCGCGGACGCCGCGCCCGCGGACGCCGGTCTCGACGAAGCCCCCCGCGAAGGCGCCGCGGACGACCGGGTGGCCGTACCCGCGCGGGCGAGCGTATTCCCCGATCTCACACCCGAACTGGCCGGGCTGCTGGGTGGGGTACTCGATCCGCTGGTGGTCCCGGAACTGTCCGGTGCCCGCTACGCCGAGGCACTCGCGGCGCTGGCGGTGCACCGGCTCGGCCCGGCTCGGCTGGCGGAGTTGTCCGCCGGGCTGGAACGGCCGCCTGCCTGGTGGTTCGCTTTCTACTCCGCGCTGGAACCGTTCGTCACCGACCCGCTGACGGTGGAGGAACTCGGCGCCCTGGCGGTGCCGCTCGCCGACGGAAGGTCGGTGACGGGTCCGCGGACGGTGGTGCTGGACGACGAACTCACGGCGCTGCCCGCGGCGGTTCCGGTGCACTGGGCGCGGCTGGTGCATCCGGACGCGTCGCATCCGCTGCTGGCACGCCTCGGTGCGCAGCGGGCGCGGATCGCGGATCTGCTGTCGGATCCCGCCTTACAGGCGGAACTGACCGAGCACCCCGACGATCCGGAGACGATCGAGGCGGTGCTCCGGTTGGCCGCGGCGGCCGAACCGGACGACCTGCCGGACTGGCTCGGCCTGCTCGAACTCCCCGACAGCTCCGGTGGTGCGCGCCCGGCCGACGAACTGCTGCTCCCCGAGGCCCCCTTGATCGAACTCCTGGTCCCGGATTCGCCGTTCGGGGTCGTCGCGCGGGAGGTGGTCGCCGAATACGGTGCCGACGCGCTCCGGGCGATCGGTGTCGGATGGGATTTCGGGGTGGTCACCGAAACCGACCCCACCGGCCCCGACCATCACCTCGACGACGAGGAGACCTGGTGGTCCGGGCTCGCCGAGGACCCCGCGGAACTGGTCGCCGTGCGTGACCTGGATCTGGTGGACGACGCGGCCTGGCCGGAGGCGCTGTGGCGGTTGCTCACCACGGAACGGACCCGGCCGCTGCTCGGTGACCCGGACGGTTACACGGCGTGGTGGTTGCGCCACTACGCCCGGATCGACGGCATCGCGCTGGGCGGCTATCGGCATCCGGCGGATACCGAATTCACCAGACTACTGCCGGAACTCCCGATCGCCGGCCTGTCCACGGCCGACCTCGACGCATTGCGCGGCTGTCTCGCCGCCCCCGCGACCTTGGATCGCGACCTCGTCGAAGCGCTGCTGGCGGCGCTGGCCGACAGCGAGAAGACTCCGGCGCCCGAGGTGGTCGCCCTGGTCCATGCCCGGCTCGGCGCCGCGGTGCCGCGGCTGGATCTCGGCACACTCGATCCGCCCGATCGCGTCCGGGCCCTGTCCGGAGCGGTGATCGACGCCGCGGACGCCCTGGTGCTGGACCGGCCCTGGTTCGGCCTCGCGGTGCCCGCGGACCGGCTCGTGGTCGCCGATCCGGCGACCGCAGCCGACCTCGCGTTGCTGCTGGATCTGCCGTTGGTCTCCGAACAGGTCGACGCGGAGGTGGTCGGCCCGGGTCACGAAACCGATTGGGCGGGGGAGCCGCTGGGCGTGGTCCTGCGCCGGCTGTTCGACCTGCCACCGCAGGACGGACCTCTGGTCCTCCACGACGAACTGCGTATCCGGCTGACAGGCGCGGTCACTCGGACGGTCACCGTGCCGTGGTGGCAGGACGGTTCGACCACCCATGTGCGGCGCCCCGGCCGGCCCGCCTGACCCGGCTATTCCGCGTGCCCGGCCAGCGCCGCGGCGAGCAGATCGAGCTGGGTGCGCACGCTTTCGCTGTCGTTGTCGACCAGCCAGCGCAAGACGAGGCCGTCGATCACGCTGAGCGTGAAACGCGAGAGCTGGGCCACCGGAACCGTCCAGGCGCTCCCGGTGGCGTCGCGGGCGTGATCGAGGAGATCGGCGACGGTGGAATCGTTGAAGGCGTACTGTTCCCGGGCGATCGCCAGTTTCGCGGGGGTCTGTTCGCCCTCGCGCAGCGCGTAGGTGGTGGTCTCGTAGGTGAGCAATTGACGTTCGGGTGTGGCTTCGATATTGAGCCACATGAGTTCCAGGCCCCCGCGCAACAGGTCGCGTAGCGCCGTATTACCGCTGCCCGCTTCCTGCCAGACCGATTCGCCTGCGTCCACCGAATCGCGCAGCTCCATCGACAACGCCTTGACCAGCTCGGTCATCAGCGCGTCCTTGTTCTCGAAACAGTAGTGCACCACGCCTAGCGAGACACCCGCCGCCTGAGCGACATCGCGGGTGGTCACCCCCGCGACCCCCTTTTTCTCGGCAAGGCCGATCGCGGCCTCGATAAGGTGGGCCCGTCGTTCTTCGACGCTCAATCGGGAGGACACCTGAGCGAGTTTGGCCCGGCAGGCCCGAACAGTCAATTCCCCGGCGGGCAGCACTCGACAACCGGGGTCCGATCGGACCCCGGTTGCTGTCTCCGACTATGTCGCCGCCGGTGCCGGAAAGCCCGGCTTCGACGGTCACAACCCGGTCTGTGCGCCCTTGTCACCGCGCCGGGCACCGCGCCGTTGTACCGCGAAGATGATGTACCCGAGCAGTCCGACCGCCAAACCCATGAGGCATACCGGGCGAGCCGATTCCCACCGCGGCCCGCTGAGCCAGACCACCACGGTCGCGACGGCGAACAGCGCGCACCCGAGGGCGAGGACCGGCCGGGGGTCGGTCAGCCACGTGGGTAACTGCGGGAGCTGCGGGTCCATTCGATCAGCGTAACCGCTGTACGCACGCCGATCCGACGTGTGTCACGTATGGTTCACTTTGTGACTACCCACTCGGATGTGCGGGCGCTCGCCAGCGACCTCTCGCTGGCGGTGGTGCGCTTGACGCGGCATCTAAGGGGACGGCGGACGGAATCGCAGATATCGCTGACCCAGCTCTCGGTTCTGGCCACCCTCGGCAACGAGGGCGCGATGACGCCCGGTGCGCTGGCGGCCAAGGAACGAGTCCAGCCTCCTTCGATGACCCGGGTGATCGCCTCACTCACCGATCTCGGTCTGGTGGAGCGCAACCCGCATCCGACCGACGGCCGGCAGATCATCGTATCGCTCTCCACGACCGGGCACGCGCTGCTCGCCGATGAGCGCAGTGCCCGGGAAGCCTGGATGAGCGCCCAGCTCGCGGGTCTGGAACCCGATCAGCTCGAGGATCTGCAACGAGCGGTCGCGATCATGAACCAGATCGTCGCCGATTCGGAGTGAAGCGGTAGCGGCCGGGGCCTCGGGCCCTGCGGACCGGAGATCATCCGTGGCCCCCTGCGCCGCGACCTCAGCGCGCCGCGAACGGCCGGTCGCTGTCGACGATTTCGCGGCCGAGCGGGAACAGCGCGAGCGGAATCAGTTTGAGATTCGCCCAGGCGAACGGAATTCCGATGATCGTGCAGGCCAGGGCGATGCTGGTACCCAGATGGCCGAGGGCCAGCCACCAGCCGGCGACCACGAACCAGATGATGTTGCCCAGCAGCGCGCCCGCGCCGGCCCCCGGTTTCTCGACCGTGGTGCGGCCGAACGGCCACAGCATGTAGACACCGTTGCGCAGCGCGGCGACCCCGAACGGGATCGTGATGATGAGGACGAAGCAGATCAGGGCGGCCAGGAAATAGCCCAGCGCCATCCAGAACCCCGCGAGGACGAGCCACAGGATATTGAGCAGGAGCTGGATCGGCTTCATATTCCGAGCATGCCCTAAAGCGGCGCCGAGCGCACCCGCCACGGACCGTCGCCGGCGGGGCTTGGCAGGATGGGCGCCGTGGCCGTGGTTCTCGAGGTGGACAGTGTGGACGATCCGCGGGTCGACGATTTCCGCGATCTGAAAGCCGCCGACCGCAGACCCGATCGGCCCGGCGGGAAGGGCCTGGTCATCGCGGAGGGAACTGTGGTGGTGCGGCGCATGCTGGATTCGCCTTTCCGGCCGCACGCGCTGCTCGGCGTGGACAAGCGGTGGCAGGAACTCGCGCCCGAGCTCGCGGCGGTGGATGTGCCGTTCTACCGGGCCTCGGCGGAAGTGATGGCCGAGGTGGTCGGGTTCCATCTCAACCGGGGTGTGCTTGCGGTGGCGAACCGGCCGCCGGAACGCGATTTCGACGAGATCATCGCCGCTGCCACCACCGTCGCGGTGCTCGAAGGCGTGAACGACCACGAGAACCTCGGGTCGATGTTCCGCAACGCGGCCGGTCTGGGAGTGGACGCGATCCTGTTCGGCGATCGCTGCGCGGATCCGCTGTACCGTCGGTCCGTGCGGGTTTCGATGGGACATGCGCTGCGGGTGCCGTTCGCCCGGGTACCGGAGTGGCCGGACGGGCTCGACCGGCTGCGGCGCCGGGGGTTCCGGGTGGTGGCCCTGACCCCGGACCCGGCGGCCCCGACGCTGGCCGCCGCGCTCACCGGCGACCGGGTGGCGCTGCTGCTCGGTGCCGAGGGCCCCGGCCTGACCGAGGAAGCCATGGCGGCGGCGGATGTGCGGGCGCGGATACCGATGTCGGCGGGAACCGATTCGCTGAACGTGGCGACCGCGGCGGCGATGGCGTTCTACGAGCGGGTGCGGGCGTCGTGACCCCGGCGATCGGGAGCGCCGGTCCCGGCCGGCGGCCCGGCCCACCCGGTGAACCCACCCCGTGGGCGGCGGGTATCACGGTCGCCGTCCTGGTGGCGGCGCTGACCGCCGTCGGCGTATTCGCCTTCGGGGCGGCGCTCGCCCGGGTGCACCCCGTGCTGTCACTGGCGGTGAATCTGGTCGCGGTCGGCGGGGTCGCGCCCACCGTGTGGCGTTGGCGGGCGCGTCCGGTGACCCGCTGGGTGCTGGCCGGCGCGAGTACGGGGGTGGCGCTGGCCTGGATCGCCCTGCTGTGCTCTGTGTGACCGGGACCGGTCTACTGATCGGCGCCCACGGCGGCTTCGTGTCCGCGCAGCCAGGACAGCAGGCCTTTTCGTTCGTGCGCGGCCCGATTGTTCGGTTGCGGGGGTTCCGGATCGTCCGGGCGATCTTCGCGGGGACGTAACCGGAAACCACAGACCCGGATGTCCTTGGGATCCACCGGGCGGGCAGCACCGGCGCCGGCCGCGATCTCACGATCCGCGGTGGCCGCGGGGAAGTACCGGAAACCCAGCCATTCGTGGTTGGCGGTATCGGCGAAACCGGGGGGATCGAACGGTAGGACCAGCGGATCGGGTAGTTCGCCGAGCCGCCACGCGATCGGATGTTCGCCCGCCCAGTGCGGCCGCTCCCAGATATGCGGCAGACCGTGGTCCTGCAGGATATTGAGCCGGGTGGAACTGAACGCCCGGCGCAGTTCGCCGCGCTCCCAGTGCGCGAACGCCCCCCAGCCGTATTCGAGATCGAACGACACCAGATAGGTGTGCTCTTCGGCGAGCGGCCGCACCAGCAGTTCCGGGATGGCGGTCGGCTGCACCCGGGCGGCGTAGGAACTGCACAGCAGAGTGAGGCCGGGATAGCTGCCGATATAGACCTCGTCGGCGTCCGGGCCGTCGACGTCGCCGAGGGTGACCGATTCGGTGGGTTCTATATCCAGGTCGGGATGGAGTTGCCGGGCCAGCGCGTAGGCCGCGTCCGGATCGGGGTCCGGATCGGCGCGTAGCACCGCCGGCGGGTCGGGGGTATCGACGTACCACACGGATGAAACCTTGGACAGCATCGGTCCACCTCCGATAGCGCACGAAACCAGGTCGCGAACTCCGCGGCGCAACTACTGTCGTCGTCCGGGCTGGCCCCGGAATCATCGGACCGCGTCGCCGTATACACCGAACTTACTCGCGCAAACGGATGATCCGGGCGGTTGCGCGGGGTAACACGCCGGTCCGCAGCCGGTCAGTGACCCGAACTGCGGACGCCGAGCAGGACGTCCTCCCACGACGGCATGGGTGCCTTGCCGCGCTTGGCCCGGGGTGCGGGCTTCGTGGCTTTGGCGGGAGGTTTCTTGGCCGCCGGCTTCGTCTCGGCCGGTTCGGGATCCGGTGTTTCGGCAACGGGCTCCTCGGCGGGAGCCTCCGGTGTATCGGCTTCCGCGGGCGCCGGAGCGGCGGTGGTCTCGGCGACGGCCGGTGCGGCGGTTTCCGCCGTAGCCGCCGCGGGGGCCGGTTCGGCGGGGGCCGGTTCGGCGGCCGCGGGCACAGGCTGCGGCGCCTCCACCGGGGCGGGCGCGGCCGTCGCGGCCGCCGGCGGAGCCGGCTCGGGCGCGACGGCAGCCGGTGCCGGCTCGGGCGCCGATGGAACGAGTTCAGGAGCGGTGGGTTCGGGGGCGGCGATTTCGACCGGGACAGGCGGTATTTCGGCCGTCGGGGTGGGCGCCGCAGGCGGGGCGGCTGCCGGGGCCGGCGCGGGCCGGGGCGTCGCGGGGCGAGCCGGTTCGGCGGGGACCGGATAGGTTTCGGCCGGAGGCCGGTAGGTATCCGCGGGCGGGCGGTAGCTTTCGGCGGGTGCGCTCGCCGCCGGGGTGCCCGCGGGCAGCGCCGTGCCGCCCGGCCGGGTGCCGCCGGGGGCGAGCGGGGTCGCGGTGGCGGGCAGCGGTGTCGTACCGCCGGCGGCCACGGCGCGCTGCTCGTAGTAGCCGTCGACGGCGGCGGCGCGGGCGGGTTCCCGCCGGGGCTCGGCCACCGGTTCGGCCGCGGCCGCGGGCTCGGATTCGACGGGCAGGATCGAGGCGAGACCACGCAGCGCGCGACCGAAATCCGGATCGATCAGATCGGTGGCCGGATCATCGAGCGGGGAAACGCTGCCGCCGTGCGCGTCCGGCTGATAGCGCCAGTGCGCGGCGATCTCCGAACGGCCGTTCTGCCACTGCAACTGGGCGACCCAGAAGCCTTTCTCGTCCTTCCAGGCATCCCATTCGGCGTTGTCGAGGGTATGCCCGCGCGCGGTGAAAGCGGCGGTCACCACATCGATCAGGATCTCCACGGCCGGGCCGTCGGGACGGATCGGATGCGCCTTCTGCGCGAGTTCGGCCGCACGGGCCCGTTCCAGCAGCACCGGATAGGCGAACCGCTCCACCCGGCTCACCGGCATACCGGATTCCTGCATCACCTGCTCGACCGACGCGCCGGCACGGATTCGAGCCTGGATATCGCGAGGACGCATAGTAGCTTCCATTTCGATCTCGATCTGGCCGAATCGGGCAAGGTCGCCGCGGGCGGCGGCACGAAGTTTGTCGTCGGCGGGAAGCCGGAATTTCTGACCACTTTCGGTGTCGACGCACACGATATGGGCGGAGTCGGGCGTCACCCCGATCACTCGAAGTTCACGCACCGTAACCTCCTTATCGCGTCGCTCGCGATACCGCCCACGTTCTGAAACAGTAGTGCACTTCTGGGATTCGTGTGGCAAGACACGCGGCACCGAAATGTACCCTGTGGCCGTCATCTACCGCTAATCTGCTCTATTCCCTTGTGTATCAAGTTGATTCCGTAGGACGTCGGCGGGCCCGCCGCGCGACACGCGCGACGGGCCCGAACCCGCAGGTGATCTCGCCTCAGCCGAGGTTTTCCACGACCCAGTCGATGCAGCGGGTCAGTTGTCCGACGTCCTCGGGGTCGATCGCCGGGAACATCCCGACGCGCAATTGGTTGCGGCCCAATTTGCGGTACGGCTCGGTATCGACGATGCCGTTGGCCCGCAGTGTCTTGGCCACCGCGGCGGCGTCCACCGAGTCCGCGAAATCGATGGTGCCCACGACCTGGGACCGGTGCGCCGGATCGGTGACGAACGGGGTGGCGAATTCACTGGCCTCGGCCCACGCGTACAACCGCGACGAGGAATCCAGGGTGCGCTTCACCGCCCAGTCCAGACCGCCGTTGCGGTTGAGCCAATCGATCTGGTCGGCGAACAGCAGCAGGGTCGCCAGGGCCGGGGTGTTGTAGGTCTGGTCCTTGAGACTGTTCTCGATGGCGATCGGCAGCGAGAGGAAGTCCGGGGTCCAGCGACCGGATTCCTTGATCTCCGCCACCCGCGCCAGCGCGGCCGGACTCATGAGCGCGATCCACAGACCACCGTCGGCGGCGAAACATTTCTGCGGGGCGAAGTAGTAGACGTCGGCGTCCGCGATGTTCACCGGCAGCCCACCCGCACCGGAGGTGGCGTCGATGGCGATGAGCGCGTTCTCCGCACCGGCCGGCCGCTGCACGGGCACGGAGACACCGGTGGAGGTCTCGTTGTGCGCCCAGCCGATCAGGTCGGCGGCGGGGTCGGCGACCGGCTCCGGCGCGCTGCCCGGATCGGCGGAGACGACGATCGGGTCGCCGAGGAACGGGTTCTTCTTGGTGACACTGGCGAACTTGGCGCTGAACTCGCCGTAGGTGAGGTGCAGGGAACGCTCCCGGACCAGGCCGAACGCGGCAGCATCCCAGAACGCGGTGGTGCCGCCGTTGCCGAGGACGACCTCGTAGCCCTCCGGGAGGGAGAACAGGTCCCGTAACCCGGAACGGACCCGGGCCACCACATCTTTGACCGGTTTCTGGCGGTGGCTGGTGCCGAATACCGAGGCGCCCACCTCCACCAGGGACTGCAGCTGCTCCGGGCGAACCTTGGACGGACCGCAGCCGAAACGACCGTCGGCGGGCTTGAGGTCTTCGGGGATGGTCGGGAACGCACTGGTCATGGCGAACAGCGTAACCGCGCCGTTGCTGTGCCGCGTACCACACTCCGGCTAACGTGAACGGGTATGAGCATGCGGTCGTCGAGGGGCGCTGCCGAGGGTGGATCCGGTGACAGCCGGGCGCGGGGCCGGAGCGAACTCCCGGGTTCGCCCGGACCGCTCACCCGGTGGCGCGACCTGCTCCCGCGCCGCTTCCGGCGTCGCGGGGAAGCCCCCACCGGCCCCGATCGCCGGGATCTGCTGGCCACCGGAACGGCGGGTTCGGCGACCGTGCTGGCGACCCGCACCCGCCGGACCGAACCCGGCTACACCTTCCGGGTCCGCGTCCGGCTGCCCGGGTTGCCGCCCTACGAGGCCCAGGTACGCCAGCGCGTCTCCGGCGCCGAACTGGACCGCATGCGGCCGGGCGATCTGGTGTGCTGCCGGGTCGACCCCGACGACCGCGACCGTATGGTGCTGTATCTCCCCGGTGATACCGACCCCGGCCGGGCCGGCCTGACCAAAATCCTCGCCGAGGGGCGCCGGGCCGAGGCCACGATCCTGGCGGTGACCGCGGTGGATGCCGACTATTGCGGCTGCGACGACCCGGTCCTGCGCCTGGACCTGGAGCTACGCGCCTGGGACGAACCCGGCCCCTGGCGCGTCAGGGTGGTCCAGTCGGTCCCCTTGGCGGCCATCGGCCTCCTGGATCTCGGCGCCAAACTGGAAGCAGCGTTCTTCGCCGTGGATACCGGACAATCGGTGGCCATCGACTGGGAAGCCGAACCCGAACGAAGGTGATGGCCCAGTCCCGCTACGCGGACTGAACCGTGTGTACCTCGCGCCACCCCGCGACGTCCTGCGGTTTCCGGGGGCCCGGGCCGGTGTAGATCGCCGCCGGCCGGACCAGCTTGCCCAGTTTCTTCTGCTCCATGATGTGCGCGCACCAGCCGGCGGTCCGGCCGCAGGTGAACATGGCCGGCATCATATGGGCCGGAACCTCGGCGAAGTCGAGGATGACCGCGGCCCAGAATTCGACATTCGTTTCGATGGCGCGGTCGGGGCGGCGTTCGCGGAGTTCGGCCAGGGCCGCCTGTTCGAGGGCGGCGGCCACTTCGTAGCGCGGCGCGGCCAGGCGGGCGGCGGTATCGCGCAGGACCCGGGCGCGCGGGTCCTGGGCCCGGTAGACCCGGTGGCCGAAGCCCATCAGCTTTTCCTTGCGGTCCAGGATCCCCTTGACCAGCGCGCGGGCATCCCCCGTGCGTTCCACCTCTTCGATCATGGGCAGGACCCGGGTGGGGGCGCCGCCGTGCAGCGGCCCGGACATGGCGCCGATGGCTCCGGAGAGCGAGGCGGCCACGTCGGCGCCGGTGGAGGCGATGACCCGGGCGGTGAAGGTGGAGGCGTTCATACCGTGTTCGGCCGCCGAGACCCAGTAGGCGTCGATGGCTTCGGTATGGCGCGGGTCGGGGTCGCCTTTCCAGCGGGTCATGAAGCGGTCGGTGACCGTGGTGCATTCATCGATGCGGCGCTGCGGTACGGCGGGCTGGTAGATGCCGCGGGCCGATTGCGCCACATAGGACAGTGCCATCACCGAGGCGCGGGCCAGGTTTTCCCGGGCGGTGGCGTCGTCGATATCCAGTAGCGGCCGATAGCCCCAGATGGGGGCGAGCATGGCCAGGCCGGCCTGGACGTCGACGCGCACGTCGCCGGTGTGTACCGGCAGCGGGAACGGTTCGGCCGGTGGGAGGCCGTGCCCGAATTCGCCGTCGACCAGGAGGGCCCAGACATCGCCGAAGGTGACCCGGTTGCCGACCAGGTCCTCGATGTCCACGCCGCGGTAGCGCAGCGCGCCACCGTCCTTGTCCGGTTCGGCGATCTCGGTGGTGAACGCGACCACCCCCTCCAGGCCGCTGACGAAATCGTCCGGCACCCCGCCGGACCTCGATACCGCGGAATTGGTGGTCATAGGGACTCTCCTCTCACCAGAACTCTAGCGCCGAGCTACTCGGGAGTAACGTCTGGCCCATGGCCGATGTGGAGGAGACAGGTGCCGATCTCGGCGCCATGCGTGCCGAATACGGTGCGGCGCATCCGGGTTCGCGGAACTCGGGAACATTGCTGGGTGTGCACGACACGGAACTGGACGAACTCTCGGTGGCCGGGGGCTGGGAGCCGCTGCTACGGCTGTGGATAGAACAGGCGACCGTCGCCGGGATCGCCGAACCCAATGCCATGGTGCTCGCGACCCTCGCCGGGACCGGGGCGGATGTCCGACCGGTGACCCGCACGGTGCTCTGCAAGGGCCTTTCACCGGAGGGCGTCATCTTCTATACGAATTACGAATCGGCCAAGGGCGCCCAGCTCGCGGCGACGCCGTACGCCTCGGCGACCTTCCTCTGGCCGCAGCTGGCCCGCCAGGCCCATGTCCGCGGCCGGGTGGACCGGGTACCCGCCGAGGTGACCGAGCGGTACTGGCGGTCGCGGCCGCGGGAATCCCAGCTCGGCGCGTGGGCCTCGCGTCAGTCCGAACCGATCGGCTCGCGCGCCGAACTCGACGAACAGCTGGTGCGGACCATCCGGCGTTTCGCCGCGGTGGACGAGGTGCCCGTCCCGCCGCACTGGGGTGGTTATCTGCTGCATCCCGACGAGGTGGAGTTCTGGCAGGGGCAGCGCGGGCGACTGCACAACCGGATCGTGGTCCGTATCGATGACGCCGGTATGTCGGTGCGGCGTCTCCAGCCGTGATGAAGCGAGCGGGCCGGTCGTGTCCAGGCCCGTTACATTTCCGCCGGTGATGTTTCGCACGGTTTCGCCGACGGGCTTGTGGGTACGCTCTGTGAGCGGTGGCGAGCGGCGCTTTCCGTGGATGTGGCACGGGCGTTGTCCACAACCGGCCGAGATCGAATCTCATGGGCATTTTCCCCGGTCACAGCCATACCGACCGGCAGGCGAACCGCTGAATCCCACGCCCGCGCGGGCGGATTGTGAGATCGGTGCGCGGGTACCCTCCCCGCCGGTCCCACCGGAGCAAGGACTAGCGTCTACCGATAACGCACCGTGTGCCGACCGCATGCGATGCCGACGGTCTTGAGCCTGAGAGGGAACCTTCCGTGCCGGAGAATCACGTAAATGACGCCAAGCCGGTTCTCACCTACCCCGGTGGCGAATACCCAATGACAATCACGCAGGCTGCCGAAGGAAACGACGGTATCGACCTCGGCAAGCTGCTGGCGAGTACGGGATATACAACCTATGACCCGGGTTTCGTCAACACCGCGTCGACCAAATCGGCCATCACCTATATCGATGGCGAAGAGGGCATTCTGCGCTACCGCGGTTACCCGATCGAGCAGCTCGCGGACAACTCGACCTTCATCGAGGTCAGCTATCTGCTGATCTACGGCGAGCTACCCACCCAGGATCAGCTCGAGGATTTCACCGACAAGATCCGCCGGCACACCCTGCTGCACGAAGACCTGAAGCGCTTCTTCGACGGTTTCCCCCGTAACGCGCACCCGATGCCCGTCCTCTCCTCGGCGGTCAACGCGCTCTCGGCCTACTACCAGGACTCGCTGGACCCCCGCGATCCCGAACAGGTCGAACTGTCCACCATCCGGCTGCTGGCCAAACTGCCCACCATCGCCGCGTATTCGTACAAGAAGTCGGTGGGCCAGCCGTTCCTCTACCCCGACAACTCGCTGTCGCTGGTGGAGAACTTCCTGCGGATGACCTTCGGCTTCCCGGCCGAGCCCTACCAGGTCGACCCGGAGATCGCCGCCGCCCTGGATATGCTGCTCATCCTGCACGCCGACCACGAGCAGAACTGCTCCACCTCCACGGTCCGGCTGGTCGGCTCCTCCGACGCCAACCTGTTCACCTCCGTTTCCGGCGGTATCAACGCACTGTGGGGTCCGCTGCACGGCGGCGCCAACCAGGCGGTGCTGGAAATGCTCGACGGTATCCTCGCCGCCGGCGGTGACGTCAAGGAATTCATCCGCAAGGTCAAGAACAAGGAAGACGGTGTGAAGCTGATGGGCTTCGGGCACCGGGTCTACCGCAACTACGACCCGCGCGCCGCGATCGCCAAGAAGCACGCCGACACCATCCTGAGCAAGCTCGGCAGCGATCCGCTGTTCGATATCGCCCAGGCCCTCGAAGAGGCCGCGCTCACCGACGATTACTTCGTCGAGCGCAAGCTCTACCCGAACGTCGATTTCTACACCGGCGTCATCTACAAGGCCATGGGCTTCCCGACCCGCATGTTCACCGTGCTGTTCGCCATGGGCCGGCTTCCGGGCTGGATCGCGCACTGGCGGGAAATGCACAGCGAAGCCATCAAGATCGGCCGTCCGCGGCAGATCTACACCGGCTATGGTGCACGGGACTATTCCGAAATCACCAACCGCTGAATCGATTGAATCGAAGGGGATTCAAGGCATGAGCAAACCGGAGATCGAATTTCAGGCGGGCCCCCCGCCCACCGAACTGGTCATCAAGGACATCACAGTCGGCGAAGGCCCGGAAGCCGTTCCCGGCGGTACCGTCGAAGTGCACTACGTCGGAGTGGAATTCGATACCGGCGAGGAATTCGACTCGTCGTGGAACCGCGGCGAATCGATCACCTTCCCGCTGCGTGGTCTCATCCAGGGCTGGCAGGACGGAATTCCGGGTATGAAGGTCGGCGGCCGTCGCCAGCTCACCATCCCGCCGGAACTGGCCTACGGCCGGGCAGGCGGGGGACACCACCTGTCCGGTAAGACCCTGGTCTTCGTGATCGACCTGCTGGACGCCAAGTAGGTCCGCGTGCGGGGCGAACGCCCCCTCGGCAACACATCTCGGCCCCGGAGCTGCGGCTCCGGGGC
>NZ_JBKOOL010000097.1:0-21771 GCF_046764065.1 Nocardia sp. NPDC002869 | reverse complement strand
GGGAGGAGGCTGGGGCCGTCGGGGTTCAGCCCCGGGGGGTCGGGCTGAACACGCCTGGAACATGTCCAGGTGCCAGCAATACTACACCCAAGAACGGGCCGGAACGCAAGCCCGACGACAAAGAAGTTCCACAGGTCACCCTCACTCCCCTCGGGATGGGAAAACCACTGGTCAGCACGCATGCAGGCGCATAGCGGGCACGACACGCGACGCGCTGATGCCTATCCTGGAGCGGTGACGGGCTCCGGTAAAACGACACCATCTCCCGGCGATCGGCACCACGAGAACGGCCGCATCGCCGCCTTCTTCGATCTGGACAAGACGGTGATAGCCAGATCGAGCACTTACGTGTTCAGCAAACCGTTTTTCGATCAGGGCCTGATCAATCGACGGGCCGTACTGGAGAGCAGTTACGCCCACTTCATGTTCCTGCTCTCCGGCGCCGACCACGATCAGATGGAGCGGATGCGGGCGCACCTCACCGATATGGTCGCCGGCTGGGATGTCGCCCAGATCCGGTCGATCGTGGCGGAAACCCTGCACGAGCTGGTGGACCCGCTGATCTACGCGGAGGCCGTCGACCTCATCGCCGACCACCGCATTCGCGGACACGATGTGGTGATCGTCTCCGCCTCGGGCGAGGAAGTGGTGGCTCCGATCGCCGAAGCGCTGGGCGCCACCCATACCGCCGCGACCCGGATGGAGGTCGTGGACGGCAAGTACACCGGCGTGGTCGACTTCTACTGTTACGGCGAAGGAAAGGTCACCGCGATCGAGAAGCTCGCCGCGGCAGAGGGTTACGACCTCGCGCGCTGCTACGCCTATTCCGATTCGATCACCGATCTGCCGATGCTGACCGCGGTCGGCCATCCCACCGCGGTCAATCCCGACCGCGGTCTGCGCCGCGAGGCAACGAACCGGGGCTGGCCCGTACTCGGCTTCTCCAACCCGGTCTCACTGTGGTCACGCTTTCAGGCGCCGTCGAAAACCGTGGCCACGGGGCTCGCCGTCGCGGTCGGCGCACTTGTCGCGGGAGCAGTGACCTACCGACTGCTGCGACGACGATGAACACCCCTTACGACCTGGACTTATAGCATAAGTCTCCGACTGGCGTGCCCGATTTCCATTTGTTCCACGAAGTTGCGTCAGCCCTTGATGTGAGTGCAGTCACAGTGTAAAAATGGAGGCACGGAAGGAAGGAAGGCCAAGGCGGAGCCGGAAGAGAAGGCTCAGTCTCCCGACCCACCCTTCCCAGCACGGACACCTGGCACCCACGCGGAGCTCGCCGCGACAAGGGCAGAAGCGTTGTGGGCCTGCGAAATCCGGTTCGTTGCCGGCGATGGCCTCGCATAGCTGCGGGGATGAGCTGCTGCGGAGCCCGGAGGAACGCCGAGGCCGGAGAACACAACCCAAACCAGCACGCATGGTAACCAGGTAGTCCGTGCTCGCGGGCGGTGAGGTCTTACGACCAAACCGCCCGCTTTGACGTTCAAGGACAGATCTACCCGCGAGCGGATGCGCCCTGATCAGCCGGCAGCGGCGTCCGCTATCGATGTCGCTTCGCGCGCGCCGTCCTCGAGCGCACCGCAGCAGAACAGCACCCAGCCGCCGACACCCTCTGCGGTCCCCGACCCGAACCCGGCCGCCGCGTCCAGATAAGCCTGGCGCCGGCGCAGCCAGAAGACCTCGGGAACGCCGAGCGAGCGAGGGTCGAGCCCACTTGCCACCGTCACCAGCCGGGAGGCGGCCCGGGCGACCAGTCCGTCGGCCGAACCGAACGGTTTCAGGGTCAGCAGCTCACCGTGCACCACGGCCGCGGTGACCGGTGCGGGTGCGGAGGTGGTGAGCAGCGTCTGCGCCAGCACGTCCAGGCGTTCCGCGACGCCGCCGTCGGCGCGCGGACGACCCAATTCGTCCTCCTCGGCGACCAGGTCGGCGGCCGCCAGCAGGTGTAGCCGGGCCAGTGCCTGCAGCGGCGCACGCTCCCAGATGCCGATCAGGTTGCGCAGCGCGTCGCCGTCGAGTACCTGTCCCACCCGCAGCGCACCGGCCAGGATCGGGTCGCTGATCGCGCCGTCGGCCGGCAATTCCGTACTGCCGCCCGCCAACGCCGCCGACGAGCGGGCGGCGCGCACGGAGGCCTCCGCGGCGGTGGTGGCCCAGCCGCGGCGGTTCGCCCGGTGCCGGTGGACCTCGGCCAGCGCGTCGCGGGCCTTGTCGGCGGCGGCCCGGACCCCGGGCAGTTCGATGAGCGGCGCGAGCGGATCGGTCACGGATCAGCACGCTACCGCCGCCGGATCCCGGCTCGGGCGCCAGCCCCGCAGGCGAGCAGCGCCTCGCCGCCGGCGGCGGTAGCGGCCGGGTTCAGCCGGTGAGCAGTTCGCGGCCGGGGATGGCCGCGAGCAGGCGGCGGGTGTACTCCTCGCGCGGGGATTCGAAAATCTCCCCGACCGGGGCCGCTTCGACGATCCGGCCGCCGTGCATCACCAGGACCTCGTCGGCGAGCTGACGGACCACCGCCAGATCGTGGGTGATGAACAGATAGGTCAGGCCCAGTTCGTCCTGGAGCCGGGTGAGCAGATCGAGGATGTTCTGCTGGACCAGGACATCGAGCGCCGAGACCGCTTCGTCGCAGACCAGCAGTTCCGGCTCCAGGGCCAGGGCGCGCGCGATGGCGCCGCGCTGCCGCTGGCCGCCGGACAGCTCGTCGGGATAGCGGTCCAGCACGCTGCCGGGCAGCGCGACGTGTTCCAGCAGTTCGCGGACCCGGCTCTCCCGTTCGGTACGGGTGCCGATCCCGTGGGTTCGCAGTGGTTCGTCGATACAACGATGGATCGAATACAGGGGGTCCAGCGAGGCGTACGGGTTCTGGAAGATCGGTTGCACCCGGCGGCGGAACCGGGTCTGCTCGCGCCCTTTCAGGCGACCGATATCCGCGCCGTCGAAGACAACCGATCCGGAACTGGGTTCCAGCAGACCGAGCACCAGTTGCGCGACCGTGGACTTGCCGGACCCCGACTCCCCGACCAGTGCGGTGGTGCGCCCACGGTGCAGCGTGAACGAGACGTCTTCGACGGCCACGGATTCTCCCGGTCGCCACGGCACCGAACCGCGGGCCCGGTATCTCTTGGTGAGCCGGTCGGCCACCAGGACGGCATCCCGGGTGGCGAGTTCGCGGACTCGCTCCGGCCGCCGGGCGGCCGCCAGGGACGGTGCCGATTCGACCAGTTTGCGGGTGTACTCGTGCCGCGGATCGCGCAACAGTTCCAGCGCGGGCCCCGATTCCACGACCCGGCCGCGATACATCACCACCAGGTGTTCGGCGCGTTCGGCGGCAAGGCCGAGATCGTGGGTGATGAGCAGCATCGCCGTCCCGAACTCACCGGTGAGGCTGTCGATATGGTCGAGGATCCGGCGCTGCACGGTGACATCGAGAGCGGAGGTCGGTTCGTCGGCGATCAGCAGCCCGGGGCGTCCCGACAACGCCATCGCGATCAACGCGCGCTGCCGCAGGCCGCCGGACAATTCGTGCGGGTACTGGTCGACCCGCTGCTCGGGATCCGGTATCCCCGCGGAGCGCAGCAGTTCCACCGCCCGATCCCGGGCGGCGCGGCCGCGGGCGATACCGTTGGCCGCGAGAGTCTCCCGGATCTGGAATCCGATCTTGTGCACCGGATCGAGGTTCGACATCGGGTCCTGCGGAACGAAACCGATTCTCGTACCCCGCAACTCCACCAGGCGCGATTCGGCCGCGCCGGTCAGTTCGGTGCCGTCGAATTCGATACTGCCCGAGACGATCCGGCCGGCGCGCGGGAGCAGGCCGATGATCGCGTGCGCGGTCGTCGATTTCCCGGAACCGCTCTCGCCGACGATGGCCACCGTCTCCCCGGGATACACCGTCAGGTCGACGCCGCATACCGCGTCCACCCGATTGTCCCCGTCTCCGAACGCGATCCGCAGATCCCGGATCCGCAGCAGCGGACGCTCCTCTTGGGCGTTGTCGGTCATATCTGCTCCCCGCCTCGAATCCGTTCGCCCACAGTGATCACCTCGACGCCCGGCCTTTCGGATCCAGGGCGTCGCCGAGTGCGTCACCGAGCATGATGAAACCGAGAACCGTCAGCGCCAGCGCGGTGGCCGGATAGAACAGGATCAGCGAACCGCCGCGCAACTGCTGCTGACCGGTGGCGATATCGGCGCCCCAGGAGACTTCGGTGGGCGGCAGGCCGACACCCAGGAACGACAGGGTGGCCTCGGTGACGATGAAGACCCCGAGCCAGATCGCGGTCACCACGATCACCGGACCCAGCGAGTTCGGCAGCACGTGCCGGACCAGGATGCCGAAGCGGGAGACGCCGAGCGCCCGGGCCGCCAGTACGTATTCGCTGTTCTTCGCGGCGATCACCGCGCCGCGGGCGATCCGGGCCGCCTGCGGCCAGGTGAAACCGGCGAGGGTGACGATCACCAGCCCGACCGTGCGCGTAGTCGACAGCTGCATCAGCACGATGGCGGCGAGCATCAGCGGGACGGCGTACACGATCTCGGAGATCCGGGATATCACCGAATCGAGCGGGCCGCCGTAGTAACCGGCCAGCGCGCCGAGGGTCGCGCCGATCAGTACGAACAGCAGGGCCGCGCCGACCCCGACGAGGACCGAGGCCCGCGCCCCGTAGACGGTACGGGCATAGATATCGCAGCCCTGCAGGTCGAATCCGAACCAGTGCGCCGAACTGGGCGGCAACAGACTGTTGTCGACCACGCAGTAGCGCGGGTCCTGATCGGTGAACAGCCCCGGAAGGGCCGCCACCACCAGGACCAGGGCGATGAGCGCCATCGC
The DNA here is from genome assembly GCF_046764065.1 of Nocardia sp. NPDC002869. Classification (NCBI taxonomy): domain Bacteria; kingdom Bacillati; phylum Actinomycetota; class Actinomycetes; order Mycobacteriales; family Nocardiaceae; genus Nocardia; species Nocardia sp. NPDC002869. Next base: position 16,934 of record NZ_JBKOOL010000097.1, on the reverse strand, counting down.
GATCAGGAACAGTGGATTGCGGCGCAGACCGCGCCAGGCCTGCCCCCAGAACCCCCGCGGTGCGCCCGCCACCCGCACCCGATCGGTGGTTTCCACGGTCACTGCGTCCGCCGCGGCGACCCAGCGTTGCCGGTCGGGCCTGGTCGGCCGGGCCGGCTTGTCATCGGACATGACCGCACTCCTGTTCAGGCATAGCGAATCCGCGGATCGAGCACGGCGTACAGCAGGTCCACCAGCAGGTTGGCGAGCAGGAACACCACGATCAGGACCGTGACGAACGAGACGACCGTCGGGGCTTCTCCCCGGACGACCGCCTGGTAGAGGGTGCCGCCGACGCCCGGGATGTTGAAGATGCCCTCGGTCACGATCGCACCACCCATCAGTGCGCCCAGATCGGCGCCCAGGAAGGTGACCACCGGGATGAGCGAATTGCGCAGGATGTGCACCCGGACCACCCGGCGTCGCGGCAGGCCCTTGGCGGTGGCGGTACGCACGTAGTCGGCGTCCCGGTTCTCGGCCACGGCATTGCGGGTCAGCCGCAGTACATAGGCGAAGGACAACGAGCCGAGCACCAGCGCCGGCACGATCAAGCGACCCCAGCTCGCGTCGGCACCGACGGTGACCGGCGCGATCCCCCATTCGACGCCCAGCAGGTACTGCGCGAGGAAACCGAGGACGAAGACCGGCACCGCGATCACCACCAGGCTCAGCACCAGCATGGTGGAGTCGAACAGCTTGCCCTTGCGCAGCCCGGCCAGCGTCCCGAACAGCACGCCGAACACCGCCTCGAACAGCAGCGCCAGCAGCGTGAGCCGGATGGTGATCGGAAAAGCACGGGCCAGTTCGTCTTTCACCGAACGGCCGGAGAACGTGGTGCCGAGATCGAAGGTGAAGATGCCCTTCAGGTAGTAGAGGTACTGCACCAGGAAGGAGCGGTCGAGGTGGTAGCGCGCCTTCAGCTGCGCTTCCAGCGCGGGCGTGAGGGTGCGGTCACCGGCCAGCGCGGCGACCGAGCCGCCGGAGACCTTGTAGATCAGGAAGTAGATGAGCAGGGTCGCGCCGAAGAACACCGGGATCATCTGCAGCAGCCGCCGCACTACATACCACGCCATGGGCACTCCTGCGGTCGGGGCGAGGATTCGCCGGCAGCGGTCATATCAGCTCGATGTTCTCGAAATCGGCCAGGCCGTTCCAGCCGAAGACGACCCCGCGCACCCGCTCGGAGTACCCGGCCGAGTTGACGTAGTCGAAGATCGGGATGGTCGGCATATCGCGCAACAGCAGCGTCTGCGCCCGGCCCACCAGCGCCCACGAGTCGGCCTCGGTGGATGCCGCCTCGGCGGCCGCGACGAGCGCGTCGAATTCCGGGTTGTGGTAGTCGAAATCGTTGGTCTCGGAGTTGCTCAGGAAACCCGGCTCCAGGAACTGCAGCATGGTCGGATAGTCGCCCTGCCAGCCCGACCGGAACGCTTTGCCGACGGTCCGGGAGGTGATCTGATCGCGCAGTTGTTTGAACGTCGGCAGGGCCGCGCCCACGGCCTCGATACCGAGGGTGTTCTTGATGCTGTTGGCGACCGCGTCCACCCACGCCTGATGGTCGCCGTCGGCGTTGTAGGCGATCTCGAAACGCCCGGACCACGGTGCGATCTCATCGGCCTTCGCCCACAGCCGGCGCGCCTCGTCGGGGTTGTAGTCCAGCAGCTGCGCGCCCGGCAGATCACCGTCGTAGCCCGGAAGTACCCGGGAGGTGTAGTCGCGGGCGGGGGCGCGGGTGCCCCGGAAGATCTTGTCGCCGATGGCCTGCCGCTGGATGGCCATGGAGATCGCGTGCCGGCGCAGCCGGCCTTCCTCTCCGCCGAAATGCGGCAGGCCCGGCTGGGTCCCGATCCACTGGTTCTGTGCGGTCGGGGCCGAGACCGCCCGCTCCCCCAGATCGTCGTCCACGACGGTCAGCGCGCTGGAGGGAACCGTATCCAGCACATCGAGGTTGCCGGCCAGCAGATCGGCGTAGGCGGCGTCGAAGTCCGAATAGAACACGAAGGTCAGGCCCTTGTTACGGGCCGGACGCCCGCCCCGGTAGCTCTCGTTGGGCACCAGGTCCAGTTTCACATCGTGCTGCCAGGCGTCGGCGGCCGCGAAGCGGTACGGCCCGTTGCCGATCGGTCGCTGCCCGAACGCCTCCATATCCGGGTACGCCGCCGCGGGCAGCGGATAGAACGGGGCATAGGCCAGCCGGGTCCGGAAGTCGATGGTGGGCTCTTTCAGCGCGACGGTGAAGGTGAGATCGTCGAGAACCCGCAGCCCCGACATGGTCCGCGCCCGGGGCGGGTCGGCCTGTACGTCCTCGAACCCGGCGATCGGCGCATAGGTGTAGCTCTGCAGCTGCGCGTTGGTGACCAGGGCGCCGTAGTTCCAGGCGTCGACGAACGAATGCGCGGTCACCGGGGAACCGTCGGTGAACGTCCAGCCGGGTTTCAGCCGGATCCGGTAGAACTGCTGATCGGTGGTCTCGATCGATTCGGCGACCTCGTCGTGCAGACTGCCGTCCGCCGCGATGCGGCGCAGTCCGGCGAACAACCGGTCCACGATGCGCCCGCCGCCGTTCTCGTTGGTATTCGACGGGACCAGCGGGTTCTGTGGTTCGGACCCGTTGACCGCGATCGATTCACCGAGAGCCGGTGTCACCGTGCAGGCCGGCAGTACCGTCACGCCGACCAGAACGAGTACCAGGGCGGCCGCCCGCAGCACCCACGACGATCCCCTCACACACCCTCCCGGCTCGTCACGACCACGGCCTCGGCACCCCGCAGAGTTGTCAGCAGACTATAGGGCCCGTTGCGCGTTCCCGCCGGGTTCGTGAACTCTCGTATCGACGGCGTGACCGCCGCCACCGCGCCGCGGGCGGCCGTTCGTCGGACGCCGACTGCCGCTCACCGGGCACCGGCGACCATTCGTCCCGGGATCACCTCGGCGGGCCGGAACGAGAGTCTAGGGTCACATATGGCCCTTTATGGTGCAGGTAACGCGAAGGAAGTGACTCAGATGACCGAAACCGCCGATCACCCGGACGCCTACCCGCCGAGTGCGGAGTTCGCTGCCGCGGCGAATGTCGATGCCGGTATCTACGAGCGTGCCGCGCAGGACCGCGAAGCGTTCTGGGCCGAACAGGCCGACCACCTGCACTGGCACGAGCGGTGGAGCCAGGTACTCGACTGGACCGACGCACCGGTCGCGAAATGGTTCGTCGGCGGCCGGCTCAATGTCGCCTACAACTGCGTGGACCGGCATGTGCTGGAGGGGCGCGGCGACAAGGTCGCGCTGCACTGGGAGGGCGAACCGGGCGATTCCCGCACCATCACCTATTCCGATCTGCTCACCGAGGTGAGCCGGGCCGCCAACTACCTGACCGAACTCGGGCTGACCGCGGGCGACCGGGTCGCGATCTATATGCCGATGATTCCCGAGACCATCGTGGCGATGCTGGCCTGTGCCCGTCTCGGGCTGCCGCATTCGCTGGTCTTCGCCGGTTTCTCGCCGACCGCGCTGCGCCAGCGGATCGACGACGCCGAAGCGCGGCTGGTCATCACCGTCGACGGTCAGTGGCGACGCGGTAATCCCGCACCGCTGAAAGAAGCCGTCGACGAGGCGCTGCTCGCCAGGGGCGATGCGCCCTCCAGCGTCGAACACGTCCTGGTGGTCCGCCGGGTCGGCACCGAGGTCGAGTGGACCGAGGGTCGCGACCTCTGGTGGCACGAGTCGGTCGCGCAGGCCGATCCGGTGCACGAGGCGCAGGCCTTCGATGCCGAACACCCCCTGTTCATCCTGTACACGTCGGGGACCACCGGTAAGCCCAAGGGCATCCTGCACACCAGCGGCGGCTACCTCACCCAGACCAGCTATACCCACCGGGTGGTCTTCGACCACAAACCCGAAACCGATGTGTACTGGTGCACCGCCGATGTGGGCTGGGTGACCGGGCACAGCTATATCGTCTACGGCCCGCTGGCCAACGGCGCCACCCAGGTGCTCTACGAGGGCACGCCGAATTTCCCCGACGAGCATCGGCACTGGCAGATCATCGAGAAGTACGGCGTCACCATCTACTACACGGCGCCGACGCTGGTGCGCACCTTCATGAAATGGGGCCGCCAGATCCCCGATGCGCATGATCTGTCCAGCATCCGCGTGCTCGGGTCGGTCGGCGAACCCATCAACCCGGAGGCCTGGCGCTGGTACCGGGACGTGATCGGCTCCGGCACCGCCCCGATCGTGGACACCTGGTGGCAGACCGAGACCGGCGCCATCATGATCTCGCCGCTGCCCGGTATCACCGCGACCAAACCGGGCGCCGCCATGACCCCCGTGCCCGGTGTATCGGCCGCGGTGGTCGACGAAGAGGGCAAGACCGTGCGGCGCGGCGAGACCGAGGCCAACGGCTATCTGGTCCTGGACCAGCCGTGGCCGTCGATGCTGCGTGGTATCTGGGGCGATATGGAGCGGTACCGGGCCACCTACTGGGATCGTTTCGCCGACCAGGGCTGGTACTTCGCCGGCGACGGCGCCAAACTCGATGTCAACGGCGACCTCTGGGTACTGGGCCGGGTCGACGATGTGATGAATGTTTCCGGTCATCGCATCTCCACCGCCGAAGTGGAATCGGCGCTGGTGGGGCACTCCGGCGTGGCGGAGGCGGCGGTGGTCGGCGCCAGCGACGAGACGACCGGTCAGGGCATCGTGGCCTTCGTCATCCTCACCGCCGAGGCCACCGACACCGGGGCCGCGATGGTCGACGAACTCAAGGCCGAGGTGGCCCGCGAGATCAGTCCGATCGCCCGCCCGCGCGAGATCCACGTGGTGCCCGAACTGCCGAAGACCCGCAGCGGCAAGATCATGCGCCGGTTGCTGCGCGATGTGGCCGAGGGCCGGGAGCTCGGTGATACCTCGACCCTGGTCGATCCGCAGGTCTTCGAATCCATCCGGGCCGGCCGGGCCGACTGACCGAAACCGATCCGGGTGCCCGCCCACGCCAACCCACGGCCTTCTCCGGCCGGTCGGCTTGCGTGGGCGGGACCCGTTTCGCGGCGTCGGGGCGGCGCCAATACAATTGCTCCAGGTGTGCCGGGAAGTCTGGTCGGCGAGATGCGCGCGTGTCCACGGAAGAAAACTTCCACGGCGGGCGCGGTAGACGTCCATGCGACCGAGAGGTTTCCCGTGGTCACCAACCCCCGGCTGGAACTCGCCCGATACCTGCGCACCGAAACCGTCGGGGGCGCACTGTTGCTCATCGCGGCCGCGGTGGCGTTGCTCTGGGTGAACTCGCCGTGGGGCCAGAGCTACCTCACACTCACCGAAACCCGTCTGGCGATCCCGCCGCTGCACCTGGACCTCACCCTGGCCGACTGGGTGCAGGACGGACTGCTCGCCGTCTTCTTCTTCGTGGCCGGTCTCGAACTCAAACGCGAACTCGTCGTGGGCGAACTCGCCGACCCCAAACGCGCCGCGCTCCCGATCATCGCGGCCGCCGGCGGGGTGGTGACCCCGGCGATCATCGCCTACACGGTGGGTTTCGGGGTCGACGGGATGGACCGCGGCTGGGCGATTCCGGTCGCCACGGATATCGCCTTCGCCCTCGCGGTGCTGGCCATGACCGGTTCCCGGATCCCGGCCGGCGCACGGGTCTTCCTTCTGAGCCTGGCCGTGGTCGACGATCTGATGGCGATCGCGCTCATCGCGGTACTGTTCACCACCGGCTTGGCTTTCGCCTGGCTGGCGGCCGCACTGGTCTGTTGCGCGGGCTGGTGGTTCGCACAGCACAAGCGGTGGACCTCCCCGCTGATCTACATTCCATTGGCCCTGGTCTGCTGGTACGCGCTGCACGAAGCGCATATCCATCCGACGCTGGCGGGCGTGGCCTGCGGTCTGCTCACCCGGGTCCGGCCGGACGAGGGCGAAGCCGAAGCCCCGGCCGCCCGCTGGGAGCACCGTTTCCAACCCATTTCGGCCGGGCTGTGCGTACCACTGTTCGCGCTCTTCGCGGCCGGGGTACCGATCAACGCGGAGGTTCTCGGCGATCTGTTCACCGACCGGCTGTCGCTGGCGATCATTCTCGGTCTGCTCATCGGTAAGACCACCGGCATCTTCGGGATCAGCTGGTTGGCCGTCCGTGCCGGAATCGCCGAACGGCCCGCGCATCTGGGTTATCGGGACATGTTCGCCCTGTCGGTGCTGGGCGCGATCGGGTTCACCGTTAGCCTGCTGGTGGCGGAACTGGCATTGGAGGACTATCCCGATTCCGCCGAACTCGCCAAGGCCGCGGTCCTGGTGACGTCCATGGCCGCATCACTGGTCGGTTCGGCGCTACTGTTGCGGCGTGGGCGTGTCCACCGAGCACGGCACGACGCGGATGCGCTAGAACCAGAACAGTAAGACCGAGCAGGATCGGGACAGGAAGAGGGTCGACCACGTGAGTGTCACACAGGGCGGTAACGGAGACGGTGTACGAGGCGGCACGGTCACCTCGATTCCGCTGTCCGAGATCGACCCGCACGCATCGGCCAGTTTCGGCAGTCTGGTCCGCGACGCCTCCGAGCAGGTCTCGACCCTGGTCCGCGCCGAGGTCGCCCTCGCCAAGGCCGAGGTCACCGGTGAGATCAAGAAGGGCCTGCAGGGCAGCGTCTTCTTCATCGGCGCACTGACCGTGCTGCTGTTCAGCAGTTTCTTCTTCTTCTTCGCCGTGGCCGAGACCCTGGACATCTGGCTCACCCGGTGGGCCGCGTTCTGGATCGTCTTCGCGCTCATGATCCTGGTGACCGCGCTGCTGGCGTTCCTCGGCTACCGCAAGGTGAAGAAACTGCGCGCGCCGGAGAAGACCATCGATTCGCTCAAGCAGACCCGTACGGTCCTGCCCTCCGGGTTCGGCAGCCACGACGAGCCCAGCGCGCTGGAGAAGACCACGCAGCGGTAGGCGGGACCGGCACACCGCGACGCCCCGGCGTTCACTACGCTCGGACGTCGTGGCGTCGAACTTTCCACCGGACCCGTCCAGCGTGCGCTTCGGCGGCCCCTGGACGCACCGCGATGTGCACGCCAACGGGATACGCCTGCACATCGCGAGTGCCGGACCGGAGCATCCGGACGCGCCGCTGGTCGTCCTGCTGCACGGGTTCGCGGACTTCTGGTGGTCGTGGCGCCATCAGCTCACCGCACTCGCCGACCTCGGCAACCATGTGGTCGCGGTCGATCTGCGCGGCTACGGCGACAGCGACAAACCGCCGCGCGGCTACGACGGCTGGACACTGGCCGGTGATATCGCCGGGCTGATCCGCGCGCTCGGGCACACCGGCGCGACTCTGGTCGGGCATGCGGACGGTGGGCTGGTCTGCTGGGCGACCGCGGTCCTGCACCCACGGCTGGTCCGGTCGATCGCCGTGGTGTCCTCGCCGCATCCGGCGGCCCTGAAGAGTTCGGTACTGCGGGACAATGCCCAGCGTCGAGCGTGGTTGCCGGAGTTCCTGCGCGACCAGCTTCCCCGCTACCCCGAGCACCGGCTCACCCGCGACGACGGTGCCGGAGCCGTGCGGATCCTGGCCGGCCGCGGCGCGCGGTCCTGGGCGCGCACCGCGGAATTCGCCGCCAGCGCGGACCGGATGCGTTCGGCCATCCAGATTCCCGGGACCGCCCACTGCGGGCTGGAATACCGGCGCTGGGCCTTCCGCAGCCAGTGGCGGGCCGACGGTCGCCGGTTCATGGCCGTGATGCGTCGGCCGATCGATATCCCGGTGGTCTCCATGCGCGGCGAATTCGACCGCTACATCCTGCCCGCCACCGTGCACCGCGGCCCGCAGCTGTCACCGCACCGCCGAGTGGTCACCATCCGGGATGCCGCGCATTTCGCGCATCTGGAGAACCCGGAGGCGGTCACCGCGGAGATCGCGAAACTGCTCGCCGGGACGGACCGGCGAAGACCGGGCCGTTACGCCTGACGAGGTCGGCCCGGCCGGCAGCACCACCCGAGATACCGCCAGCCCGGCCGGCTGCCCGCCGTCAGCTCAGTACGCAGGGGCCGGTGTCCACCGGCGAACCGGCCGAGGGTGCGATATCGATCCGCTCCCGGACCTCGTCGAGGGTGAGCACGTAACCGGTGTCGTCGTCGGTGACGGCGGCGCCGAACACCACGCCCAGCACCTTGCCCTCGGTATCGACCAGGGGGCCACCCGAATTACCGGCCCGCACCGAGCCGCGCACGGTGTACACCTCACGCTCCACCGTGCCGTCCCGGTAGATGGTGGGACCGGTCAGGTCCAGCGTCTCGCGCACCCGGGCCGCGCTCGCCGTGTACCGGCCACCGCCGGGATAGCCGAGCACGATCGCGCTCTCACCTGTTCCGGCCGGCTCCGGAGCCTGCGGAATGACCGGCGCGACCAACCCGGGCACCGACAGCACCGCGATATCCATGGACGGGTCGAATTCGACCACTGTGGCATCCAGCGGTCCGGCCGCGGAATCCACCGTCACACTGGTGGTTCCGGCCACCACGTGCGCATTGGTCATCACCCGCTCCGGCGCCACCACGAACCCGGAACCCTCCAGCGCCCGCTGGCAGCTCGGTGCCACACCGCGGATACGCAGCACGCTCTGCTGCAGGGAAGCGGCGACCGGGCTGGCCAGCACGCTCGGATCCGGCGGTTCCACCGCGGCGATGGGCGCGCGCCCGAACGGGCCGATCACATCCGGCAGGCCCGAGGTGTTGAGCAGTTTGGAGAACTCGTTGGGCAAGTGGCGCAACCAGTCCGGGGCGACCCGGTTGACGTCGGCGAGTACGCGGGAACTGTTGATGGCCGAGGCGATGGCGGGCTGCGACGAGGTCGCCAGCGGAAGGGCCAGCAGCCAGGCCGTCACCAGCACGGCGCCGGTCTGCAGCACCGCGCCGACCGCGCTGTCGGCACCGCGCGCGAAGGGATGGGTCATCCCGCTGCGCGCCGCCCGGCCCAGCACCATGCCGGCGACCTCGCCGACGATCACCAGCAGCACGATGAGCAGGACCCCGGCCAGTACCCGGCTGCGGCCCTCGTCGATGTGCAAGAGAATGTGCGGGGCGATCAGGATGCCGGCGACCGCGCCGAGCACCACCCCGAGAAAAGCCAGTGCGGACGCCACCGCCCCCTGCCGCCACCCGGAGGAGGCAGCCAGGAGAGCCAATATGACAACCGCTATATCGAGCCACGCGGAGGAGCTCACAACACCATCCCCACCGCGGCCAACGCCTCTTCCAGATCACGCACGTCGGTTCGGTCCCATTCCGATTCCCAGCCCAGTGAAGTCATGAGTCCGGCCAGTATGCCGCCGGTGAGCCCCCAGACCAACATTCCGTCCACCTGGAAGGCCGGGCTCCGGTACCCGAGCGCGCTGCGCACCAGAAAGCGGTTGGCCGGGTCGAGGAGATCCGCCAGCGGAACCCGCACCACGCGATCGGTTTCCGCCCGGTCCATCACACGCACCTCGCTCGGGGTGCGCCAGTAGGAGACGACGGGGGTCACATCGAAGCGCGACGGCGGAACGAACAGTTTCGGCAGCGTGGTGATCGGCTGCACGCCGGTCCGCTCCAGGCCGGTTTCCTCCCATGCCTCCCGCAGCGCGGTATCGACCGGGCCGTCGTCGCCGGGGTCCACGGCGCCACCGGGGAACGCCACCTGCCCGCGGTGCTGCCGCATGGTGGACGCGCGCTGGGTGAGCAGGACCTCGGCATCGGCGGGCAGCCCGCCGGGCGCGGCCGGGTCGCCGGCCGGATCACCCGCGAAGAGCACCAGCACCGCGGCCTCACGGACTTTGCCCGCCATTGTGCGCCGCAGGATCCGCGTCCGGCCCAGGGTGTCGGAGAAATCGGGGCGGCCCGGCCCCTCCGCCCCACTAAGCCAGGGCGGCACTCGATCTTCGCTCACAAAGCCTCCCTCGAGGGGGTTACCTGCAGTCCGCGGAGGCCGAAACGTTGGCGGAGGTATCGCCTCGTCGGGCCTCCCCCCGGCGGGATTACATCCGGTCGGCGGAGGCCGAAACGTTGGCGGAGGTATCGCCTCATCGGGCCTCCCCGCGGCGGGATTACATCCGGTCGGCGGAGGCCGAAGCGAAGGCGGAGGTATCGCCTCACGCGGTGACTCCCAGTGCGCCGGCCACACTTGCGGCGATATCGTCGGCGTCGCGGAACGGACGGGCGACATAGTCCGCGATCGAACCGTCCGGGCGGACCAGGACGGTGATCGGCAGGGCGGTAGGCGCCTGCGCGGCGGCACGGACCCGGGCGTCGGGGTCCTGCATGCCCGGCAGGTGCAGTTCCGCGCGCCCCTGCGCCCGCAGATCGTCGTTGAGCGCGGCGAGCAGCGCGAGTGCTTTCGCCTCGTCCGGGTCACTGTGCACCGTGATCACCTGCACCGCGGAGCCCGCCCGGTCGGCGTATTCCTGGAAGAGCGGTAGTTCGGTACGGCACGGCCGGCACCAGTACGCCCAGAGGTTGAGCACGACGGGCCGGCCGGTGAGGCGGCCCGGGTACGCCGGCGCGGCATCGGCCAGACAGCTCAGCACCAGATCCGTCAGTGGACCCGGACGCTCCGCCGGCGCCGCAGCGGTGGGGCATTGCGCGGCCCCCGATGCCGCCCGCAGCGCGGGTTCGATCGTCCGGGGGGGTCGGGGGACGGGCCCGGCGTTTTCCGAACCACCGCGCGGCCAGAAAGCGATCGCGGCCGCCAATCCCACGATTACCGCCGTCAATGCCCATTTCCAGAGAACCGGTACGCGACTCAACGGCCCACCAGTTCGAGCAGATGCGGCGCCTCGGGCCCCTTCACGAGTTCGGCCGCCGCTTCCGGATCGGTGGGCCCGGCCCCGAAGGAGGGGCAGTCCTTTGCCAGCAGGCAGACCCCGCACGCCGGCTTCCGGGCATGACAGACCCGGCGCCCGTGGAAGATCACCCGGTGCGACAGCATCGTCCACTCCTTGCGCTCGATCAGCGCACCGATCGCGTGTTCGACTTTTACCGGGTCCTCCTCGGTGGTCCACCCCCAGCGGCGCACCAACCGGCCGAAATGGGTATCGACGGTGATCCCCGGAATTCCGAATGCGTTACCGAGAATCACATTGGCGGTTTTTCGGCCGATGCCCGGTAAACGGACCAGCTCCGCCATCGTGTGAGGTAATTCACCGTCATAGTGTTCGAGGAGTGCCTGTCCGAGGCCGATGAGTGAATTCGCCTTGTTGCGATAGAAACCCGTGGGGCGGATGAGTTCTTCCAGCTCCGCACGGTTGGCCTCGGCATATGCCCGCGCGTCGGGATAGGCGGCGAACAGAGCGGGAGTGGTCATATTCACTCGCACATCCGTGCATTGCGCCGACAGGATCGTGGCCACCGCGAGTTCCAGCGGAGTACCGAAATCCAACTCGCAATGGGCGTCGGGAAATGCGCGCGCCAGAAGCCGGTTCATCCGGCGGGCGCGACGCACCAGACCCAAACGCGTTTCCGCCGGTCGAGTACTGGATTTACGCGTGCGCGCCGCGTCGGCGGCCGGGCGCACGACAGCCGCCTCGGCAGTGCCGGAAATGTCGCTTCCGACGGTTTCTGAGGGGGAGGTACGCACCCGTCCACCATACGGAACCGTCCGACAACGTTGTCTTCTCAGTTCTACTCCCGTATTCCATCTGAGACCTCGACCGTGTTAACTACCCGGCATGCAAGGACTCGCTGTGGTGCTCTTCCCAGTGGTGTTGATGCTGTTCGCACTCGGCATGGAACGGGTGGAGAACCGTCTGCGCAAACTTCTCGAGCCCGACGAGGAAGTCCAGGCCTACCTGGACAAGGCCAGCAACGCCGAGGTCAACGAGCTGACGAAGCTCGGACTACCGGCGGCGGTCGCGCGTATGCGCCGCCGCCGTAATCGCAGCGAGGAGGCGCGCGAGACCGTCGACATCGCCCGTGCGAGCTGATCGACCAGGCCCGAATGCGGGCCGATCGCGCGGGCGGCCGTACCGCCCCGACTCGCCCACGGTTAACCTTCCTTACGTGGTGTCTGTCACTGCGCGGCGATAAGGCCGCGTAGACTGCACTGTCGGCCGAACCGCATCGGTCCGCCCGACGACTACAGCCATTTCCCTAAGGAGCACATTCGTGGACGAGGCCCTCGCCAGAGCAGGCATCTTCCAAGGCGTTGAGCCCACCGCGGTGGCTGCGCTCGCCAAACAGCTGCAGCCCGTGGATTTCCCTCGCGGCCACGTCATCTTCAACGAGGGCGAACCGGGTGATCGGCTGTACATCATCACGTCCGGCAAGGTGAAGCTGGGCCGCCGGTCCCCGGACGGCCGGGAGAACCTGCTGACCATCATGGGTCCGTCGGATATGTTCGGCGAGCTGTCGATCTTCGATCCGGGGCCACGTACCTCGACGGCCACCACGGTGACCGAGGTGCGCGCGGTGACCATGGATCGGGACGCGCTCAAGTCGTGGATCGATCAGCGACCCGAGATCGCCGAACAGCTGCTGCGGGTACTCGCCCGCCGGCTGCGCCGGACCAACAACAACCTGGCGGACCTGATCTTCACCGACGTCCCCGGCCGGGTCGCCAAGGCGCTGCTGCAGCTCGCCCAGCGGTTCGGCACCCAGGAGGCCGGCGCGCTGCGGGTGACCCACGACCTGACCCAGGAGGAGATCGCCCAGCTCGTCGGCGCCTCCCGCGAGACGGTCAACAAGGCGCTCGCCGATTTCGCGCATCGCGGCTGGCTGCGCCTCGAGGGCAAGAGTGTGCTGATCTCCGATTCCGAGCGGCTGGCCCGCCGGGCTCGCTGACACCGCGGCACCGACTTCCCGGCACGCCCGGGTATCCGCCCGATTGCGGAGGGCGGACCCGGCTCCGCCGTCACCGATTGATACCGGCGCGCTCCGCACTTCCGGCGCTACTACGTAGAGCGGGCGGCGCTCCGAGGGTTATCGTCCCCTCGGCGCGCCGCGCGCTGCCGAATACGCTCGACTCAGTTCTGCGTGTCCCGCTCCGACCGCAGATACGTGAGCTGTGATTCCACCGAGCTGCGGGCGGCCGGCCACAGGCTCTCGTCGACATCGGAGTACACCCTGCGCACCACATCCATGGCGTCCGCGTCGGCACCGAGCTCTTGCAGCGCCGCACGGACCTGCGCGAGCCGCTCGTGCCGATGCGCGATGTAGTACCGCGCCACCGGTTCCACATCCGGATGATCCGGACCGTGGGCGGGCAGCAGGGCCCGCCCGGCACCGGCTTCGAGCAACCGGTCCATCGACCCCAGATAGTCCCGAAGCGTGCCGTCGCGATCGAGCACCGTGGTGCCGCGGCCGAGAATGGTGTCCCCGCTCAGGAGCGCGTCCGCGAGCAGGAAACTCACCGAATCGGCCGTATGCCCGGGAGTGTGCAGCACCGTGATCCGCAGACCCGCGGCCTCGACCACTTCACCGTCGGTCAGCACCGCCGCTTCACCGCGCAGGAACTCCGGGTCCATGGCCCGTACCGGTGTCCCGGTCAGCCGCACCAACTCGTCGATACCGCCCGTATGGTCGGGATGCCGATGGGTGATCAGGGTGAGCGCCACCGCGCCGCCGGTCGCCTCGGCGATCGCCGCGATGTGCTTCGGGTCGTCCGGGCCCGGGTCCACCACCACACAGTCCGCGCGATCGGGTGCTCGCAGGATCCAGGTGTTCGTACCGTCCAGAGTCATCGGTCCCGGATTGTTCGCGAGCAGTACCGACGCCGACGGCGTCACCACGCGCAGTTGCCCGTAGGCCGGATGGGTGAGTGTCACCACAACACCTCCAATTCGAAAGTCGCCCGTTCGAATCTATGGGCAACGCGGCAGGTCTGCCGAACCGGGAGCGTCCGTCCTGCTCAGCGCACCTCGGCGATCAGTTCGACCTCCACCGGGGTGTTCTTCGGCAGTTCGAAAACCCCGACCGCCGAGCGCGCGTGCGCGCCCGCGGGCCCGAACACCTCACCGAGGAACTCCGAGGCGCCGTTGATCACCAGCGGCTGATCGGTGAATCCCGGTGCCGAGGCGACGAATCCGACCACCTTCACGATCCGTACGACCTCGTCGAGGCCGACCAGGTCGTGGACGGCGGCCAGCGCGTTCACCGCGCACCAGCGGGCCGCGGCCACCGCCTCGTCGAGCGAGACCTCGGCCCCGACCTTCCCGATCGCCGACAGCTCGCCCGCCACGAACGGCAGCTGTCCGGAGGTGTAGACGTGGTTGCCGGTGCGTATCGCGGGCACGTACGCGGCCACCGGAGCCACCACGGGAGGCACCGTCAGACCGAGCCGGTCGAAGTTGGCCCGCCATTCGGTCACGGGCCGATTCGCTTCGGATTCCGCCATGGCGCTTACTGCTTCGGCCGCTTGAGGTAGGCGACGTGCTGCTCACCGGTCGGCCCGGGCAGCACGGTCACCAGCTCCCAGCCGTCGGCGCCCCACTGATCCAGGATCTGTTTGGTCGCATGCGTCAGCAGCGGTACGGTCGCGTATTCCCACTGGGTCACATCGCTCATGCGCACGGAGCCTACTGGGTGCCGTCCGCGAGGCCCACGGCGCAACCGCGGGTCCGGTGATAGAGGGGCGGTCCCGGTGTCTGGTACACCACATCCGCACAAACCCCAGTATGCGGGCGTCCGTCCAGTGCGAGTTATAGGCTCGCGACCGTGGCAGAACCAACGACGATGTCGGAATCGGCCGAACCGGGCCTGAAGACGGGGTGGCCCGACAGCGCGACGAACGCCCGCCTGCACTACGTATCCGGTAAGGGCGGCACCGGTAAGTCGACGGTGTCCGCGTCCCTGGCACTGGCGTTGGCCGCCGGGGGGCGGCGGGTGCTGCTGGTCGAGGTGGAGAACCGCCAGTCGATCGCCCAACTGTTCGATCTGCCGCCGTTGCCGCCCACCGAAACGAAGATCGCCACCGCCGACGGCGGCGGCGAAGTGGTGGCCCTCGCACTCGATATCGAGCACGCGTTCCTGGAATACCTCGATATGTTCTACAACCTCGGTTTCGCCGGCCGGGCGATGCGCCGGATGGGCGCCATAGATTTCGTCACCACCATCGCGCCGGGCCTGCGCGATGTCATCCTGACCGGCAAGATCAAGGAATGCGTGGTCCGATCCGATAGAACCGGGCGTCCCGTCTACGACGAGGTGGTCGTCGACGCACCGCCGACCGGCCGGATCGCCGGTTTCCTCGACGTCACCCAGGCCATGGCCGAACTCGCCAAGGGCGGCCCGATCGCCGCCCAGGCCGACGGGGTGTCCAAACTGCTGCATTCGGACCAGACGGTGATCCACCTGGTGACGCTGCTCGAGGCACTGCCGGTCCAGGAGACCCTGGACGCCATCGCCGAGCTGCGCGGAAATGATCTGCGTATCGGCAGCGTGATCGTCAACCGGGCCGCGCACAGCCCGCTCAGCGCACAGGCGCGGGCCGCCGCGGCAGCCGGTGAACTCGATACCGACGCCGTGCGCGCCGGATTGGAATCCGCCGGGATCACCCTGTCCGCGGCCGACTTCGCGGGCCTGCTCACCGAGACAGTGGAGCATTCGGCCACCCTCGGCGCCCAGGACACCAGCGCGGCCGAACTGCTGGATCTGGAGGTCGCCCGGCTGCTGCTGCCCGCCCTCCCCAACGGTATGGACCTGGGCGGTCTCTACGAACTGGCCGCCCATTTGAGCGAGCAGGGAGTCCGATGAGCACCCGACCGGCCGGTCCGGCCCCCCTCGACATCTCGACCATCCTCGGCGACCCGACGGCTCGCGTCGTGGTGTGCTGCGGTTCGGGCGGCGTCGGGAAGACCACCACGGCGGCGGCGATCGCGTTGCGCGCGGCCGAACAGGGACGCAAGGTCGTCGTCCTCACCATCGATCCGGCTCGCCGGCTGGCCCAGTCGCTGGGCGTCGCGGACCTGGACAACAGTCCGCAGCGGGTCGAGCTGGGGCCGGAGGCCAAGGGCGAGTTGCACGCCATGATGCTGAACATGCGGCGCACCTTCGACGAGATGGTGCTGGAGCACACCTCCGCCGACAAGGCCGAGCAGATCTTCGCCAACCCCTTCTACCAAGCGGTGGCCTCCTCGTTCGGCGGCACCCAGGAATACATGGCGATGGAGAAGCTGGGCCAGCTCGCCGGGCACCGCGAATGGGATCTGGTTGTCGTGGATACCCCGCCCTCACGCAACGCCCTGGACTTTCTCGATGCCCCCAAACGGCTCGGCACCTTCTTGGAGGGCCGGATGATCCGGGTCATCATGGCGCCCGGCCGGGGCGTGGGGCGGTTCGTCACGGGCGCCATGGCCCTGGCCGTACGCGGGGTGTCGACCATCGTGGGCGGCCAGATGCTCAAGGACGCCTCGAACTTCCTGCAATCACTGGAATCTCTCTTCGGCGGCTTCCAGGAGCGGGCCAATCGCACGTTCGCCATGCTGGCCAAACCCGGTACCCATTTCCTGGTGGTCGCCGCGCCGGAACCCGATGCGCTACGCGAGGCGTCGTTCTTCGTGGACCGGCTGTCCACCGAACAGATGCCGCTGGCCGGGCTGGTACTCAACCGGACCCATCCGATGCTGTGCTCGCTGCCCTCGGATCACGCTCTCACAGCCGCCGACGGGCTCGATGATTCGGATCCGCTATCGGCGGGAGTGCTGCGCGTCCACGCGCAGCGGGTCGCGACCGCACGGCGCGAACAGCATCTGCTGCACCGGTTCACGGGCGCGCATCCGCGGGTGCCGATCGTCTCGGTGACCGCGCTGCCGTTCGATGTGACCGACCTCGACGCACTGCGAGCGGTCGGCGCGCAATTGGCCGGTACGCGGACACCCGAGGACAGCTGAACCGTCCGGGCCGGCTCCGCGCGCCCCGACCGGGCAAACCGCCGGGCACTCGAAATCTCGAG
>NZ_JBKOOL010000096.1:0-22251 GCF_046764065.1 Nocardia sp. NPDC002869 | reverse complement strand
CTCGAAAGCGCATGAGCGAAGCTCGAGTCTCGAGGCCTGAACGGCGGGACCAAGGGGGCCTCGACCCCCGCGACGCCGAAGGCGGCGCCATGAGTACAGCCTCGACCCCGCGCCGCCGGAGGCGGCGCAATCGGACACAGCATAGGCTGTTGCGCGGCTGTCGTAGTCGAATTAGCAGGAGGGTGGCGGATGTCGGCTGGTGGAAGTAAGAGGGCGATTCTTGCCGCGCTGTCGGCGAATGCCGGGATCGCGGTGGCCAAGTTCGTCGGTGCGGCGATCACCGGGTCGGCGTCGATGCTGGCGGAGGGTGTGCACTCGGTCGCCGATACCGCCAACCAGGGTTTGTTGTTGTTCGGCCAGAATCGGGCCGAGCAGCAGGCCGATGAACTGCATCCGTTCGGGTACGGGCGTAACCGTTATTTCTATTCGTTCGTGGTGGCGCTGGTGCTGTTCACGCTGGGTTCGGTGTATGCGCTGTACGAGGGTGTGCACAAGATCCAGCATCCCGAGGAGTTGAGTTCGCCGATCGTGGCCGTGGTGATCCTGGTGATCGCTATCGGGTTGGAGAGCTACAGTTTCCGCACCGCGGTGAAGGAGTCGGCGCCGCTGAAGGGGCGGGCGAGCTGGTGGCAGTTCATTCGTAATTCGCGGAGCCCGGAGTTGCCGGTGGTGCTGCTGGAGGACACCGGCGCGTTGATCGGTCTGATTTTCGCGCTCGGTGGTGTGGGGCTCACGATGGTGACCGGCGACCCGGTGTGGGACGGGGTGGGCACGCTGGCGATCGGTGGTCTGCTGGGCGTGGTCGCGATCGTGTTGATCATCGAGATGCAGAGTCTGCTGATCGGTGAGGGCGCGACTCCCGCGGAGGACCGGGCGATTCGCGAGAACCTGGTGGACGGGACCACGATCGACCGCCTGATCCATATCAAGACCCAGTATCTGGGCCCGGAGGAGCTGCTGGTGGCGGCGAAGGTCGCGGTGACGCCGGGGCTGGATATCTCCCAGATCGCGGCGGGTATCGATGCGGCGGAAAGCCGGGTGCGGGCGGCGGTCCCGGCCGCGCGGATCATCTATCTGGAACCGGACCTGTATCGCGAGACCGCGCGCGAGGCCTAGGGTGCCGGGTCCGGTGCGGTGTCCGCGGTGAGCAGCCGGTAGGGGTCGGCGCGGTTGCCGAAGACCGTGCGCAGTGCGTGCCGGGCGGCGTGTACACCGCTCATTCCGTGGACGCCGCCGCCGGGCGGGGTCGCCGAGGAGCACAGGTAGACGCCGGGCAGCCCGGTGCTGTACGGATTCCAGCGGGGTACCGGGCGGAAAACGGTCTGCGCGAGGGTCATCGCTCCCGCGTTGATATCGCCGCCGACATAGTTGGCGTTGTAGGCGGGCATTTCGGCGGCCGTCCGCACATGTTTCGCGAGGACGAGGTCGCGGAAGCCGGGGGCGAATCGTTCGATCTGGTCGGCGACGAGTTCGCTGACGTCCCGGTCGGAGCCGTGCGGTACGTGGGCGTAGGTGTAGAGAGTGTGCTGTCCGGCGGGGGCGCGGGTCGGGTCGACCACGCCGGGCTGGATGACCATGGTGAAGGGGCGGTCGGTGTGGATTCCGGCGGCTACCGCGTGTTCGGCGGCCATCGCTTCGGCCCGGCTGCCGACCAGGTGCAGGGTGCCGGCTTCGGCGCATCCGGGTGCCTGCCACGGCACCGGTCCCGACAGCGCGAAATCCACTTTGCAGGAGCCGCCACCGTAGCGGTATCGGTCGAGCCGGCGGCGATATCCGGCGGGTAGCCGGTCGCCGGCGATCCGGACCAGTTCGGCCGGCGCGATATCGCAGAGCACCGCGCGCGCGGTCGGAAATTCCGCCAAGGAGTCCACCCGGTGACCGGTGTGCAGCCGCCCGCCGCGCCGGCGCACATCGGCGGCCAGCGCGTCCATGATCGCCTGGCTGCCGCCGCGCGGCACCGGCCAGCCGCCCGCGTGGGCGAGGGTGGCCAGCAGCAGGCCGGCGCCCACTGCCGGGAGCTGCCGGGGTGGGATGATGACGTGTTCGGCGACCCCGGTGAACAACGCGGGCGCGACCCCGCCGCGGAACCGGGTGTTCCACAACGGGGAGCCCTGTTCGAGCATGCGCAGGCCGAACCGGATGGTGGCGGAACTGAAGGGGATGCGCCGCATATCCGACATCGCCGTGCGTACGACGTGCTGCCAGTCCCGGACCAGCGGTCCGAACAGCGAGCGCCAGGCCTTACCGTCGACCCCCAGGCCGTCGGCTGTCCGCTCCAGG
Organism: Nocardia sp. NPDC002869; assembly: GCF_046764065.1. Lineage (NCBI taxonomy): Bacteria > Bacillati > Actinomycetota > Actinomycetes > Mycobacteriales > Nocardiaceae > Nocardia > Nocardia sp. NPDC002869. The sequence goes on along the minus strand of NZ_JBKOOL010000096.1, from coordinate 19,971 downwards.
TCCCGCCACGCGATCCCGGCGGTGCCGCCGTCCAGTGGATGGGCATAGGAGGCCACCGGGGTGAGCAGTTCGACCCCGTGCGCGGCGAGATCGAACACCTGGAAGAAGGGGGAGGCCACGGCCATGGGATGGGCGCCCGCGCATTCGTCGTGCCGGAACCCGGGCAGGGTCGTTTCCGCGGTCCGGCAACCGCCGCCCAGGGTGTCCGCGGCCTCGTACACCTCGACCTCGAGGCCCGCGGCGGCCATGGTCACCGCCGCCGCGAGGCCGTTGGGGCCGGAACCTACCACTACGACATCCGCCATCCCCCGATTCTGCCTTCTCGGACGGTTCAGGGTCGGACAGCCACCACGTCCACCTCGAACTGCATTGCCGGTAGCGCGAGGGCCGCGACGCCGATCAGCGTCTGGACCGGTGGCCGATCACCCCCGATCCCGGCGACTTTCGAGGGATCAGGCGATGGGCTGCCCGGCCCGGGCGCGGGGACCGGTGTGGACCGGCAGGGTCTCGTAGCCGTGCAGGGTGTACAGCTGCCGTCGCCGCGGCGTGCCGCCGAGCCGGAGGTCGGGGAACTGTTCGAAGAGAGCGCGCAACGCGTGGGCCGCCTCCATCCGGGCGAGGCCGGCGCCGAGACAGGCGTGGATACCGCTGCTGAAGCCGAGGTGTTCCTTGGCGTTGGGGCGGGTGATGTCGAAGCGGGCCGGGTCGGGGAACTTCGCCGGATCGCGGTTGGCGCCGGCCAGCGACAGCGCCAGGGTCGCGCCTTTGCGCAACCGGCGGCCCGCGATATCCACATCGGTGTGCGCCAGCCGCGCGGTGGTCTGCACCGGGGGATCGAAACGCAGGATCTCCTCGACCGCCCCGGGCCACAGCTCCGGCTCGGCCCGGAGGCGGGCGAGCTGCTCGGGATGTTCGAGCAGCAGTACGATCCCCTTGGAGATGAGGTTGACGGTGGTCTCGAAACCCGCACCCATCAGCAGGGTCGCCGAGGCGCAGAGTTCGTAGGTGGACAGTTCTCCCTGGCGGACCAGGCTGCTGAGGATATCGTCGCCGGGTTCGGCGCGCAGCCGGTCGATATGGTCGAGCAGATAGTCCTGTACCGCTTCCGAGGAGCGCATGGCGCGGTCGTGGGCGCGCCAGGAGATGCCGAAATCCAGCAGCGGGCTGATGGCATCACCCCAGCTCAGGAACATCTGCCGATCGTGGTCGGGAAAACCGAGCATTTCGGAGATGATGGCGATCGGCACCTGCGAGGCGAACTGGGCGACCAGGTCGGCGGGAGCGTCCTCGGGCAGGGCGGCGAGCAGTTCGCCGGTGACCGTGACGACCCGGTCCCGGAGGCGGCCGATGGCCCGCGGGGTGAAGGCCGCGGCGACCGGTTTGCGCATCCGGGTGTGTTCGGGCTGGTCGATCATCAGCATGGAGGGCGGATCGACGGGATTGGCCGGGATCGGGCGCCGCGCCAGGGTACGGCGGGCGAACCCGGGCAGGCGGACGAGCGCGGGCTGGCCCACTCCGAAGCGGTTGTCCCGCAGAACTTCCCGGACCACCGCATGATCCATGGTGATCCACAGGGGCCCGGCGCGATGCACTCCGCCCTCCCCGCGTAGTTCCTCGAGCAACGGGTACGGGTTCGTGATCCCCTCGGGGCCGCCGTTGAGGCGGGCGAACAGATCCCCCCGGCGCAGTTGCGCCTTCTTCGCGACGCGGATCAGCCCGTGCTGATTCACCCAGCGGAACACGTATTCCGGTTTCATTCCCACCCACTCCTGTCGTACCGACGGCTTCCCGGTGCCTCGCCCGGCGGGCCGGGCGGCGGCAGGTGGCGGCCGGCCGGTCCGGTCGCGTTCGACATCCACCGGCACCGGAGAACCACCGCTTCGTACGCTACGGACCGCGCGGCGGCCGGGGAACCTGCCGGAGTCGGAAACTCCGGCCCTACCGGGGTAGGAGAGGAGTCCTCACAGGATGCAGGTGACCCGTTCGCTCTCCACCCGCCGCTCCCGCAGCGCCGGATCGGGATTGGCCACCTGAACCAGGGAGGCGCCCGCGGTGAGCACCGCGAGGTAACCGTCGATCAATTCGGCGGGCGTATCCCAGGAGGCGCTGGAGAGCACCCGGTCGCCTTCGGCGAAACCCTGCCGGACAGCGGATTTCCGGGCCTCGGTGAGCACCTCCGCTACCGGTATACCGTCGAGGGCCGCACCGGTGCCACCGGGCAGGAACTGATCTCCGTGCACGCGGACCGCGGTCGCGTAGTCGGTGACCCCGATCGGCAGATCCCGGACCGGCCCACCCATCGGGTCCAGCGACAACGCCGCCACCTCGGGTGCGTCCTCGGTTTCGGCCAGCCGGTCCGCCGCGGCGAAAACGAGTTCCGCGTCGGGGTCGGCGTGCAGCACCACTTCGGTTCCCGCCCACCAGCAGCCGAGCAGGACCGCCGCGGTCTGCCAGTGCGCGGGCAGCAGTACCGCGACCCGGGCGCCCGGGGTGAGCCCGAACTCGTCGCGGATCAGATTGCCGGTTTTGGCGGCCCAGTTGGCGAGGGTGAGCCCGGACAGCTCGATCCGGGCGCCGGTCGCGTCGTCGTACCAGGTGACGCGGGGGGCGGCCGGTTCGCGGTCCAGAATCGGCTCGAGCACCGCTTCGGGAAGGGTTGTTGCCTGGTCTATGTCACGCATCGTCTGCTTTCGGCGCTCAATTCACACAGGTGGGTCCGTCTTCGGCCGCCGCGATCGGCGGCGCGGGCGGCACCGGAGTGGCCGAGGTCGACGTAGAGCCGAAATCGATCACGTCTCCGCTACCGGATCCGGGGCCAGCGTAGTCGCTCGTCAGCACCACGCTCACCGCTCCCGTCGCAATCGACGGATCCGAGACGACGGGCACCCCGCCCAACGCGGCCGCGACCGCCTTCGCGCCCGGATCCGACGCCGAGGGGGCGCGCACCTGGGTCTGCGACACCGGCCCACCGGAATAGTTACCCACCGACCCCTGGGTGTAACCGAGACCGAGGAGTTCCTGGGCGACCGCGTTCGCCAGGCCCGAGATCGTGCTGGAGTTGTACACCGATACCTCGACGTTGCCCGGGTTCACCGCGGGGGCGGTGGTCTCGGTCTCGGGCCGGCGGCTCGGTTCCTCGCCGACCAGTGCGGCGACATAGTCGTGCACCTCGTCGGGATCGACGCGGACCACCGATTCCCCGTTGCTGGTGGTGCCGTTGAGATCGGCGACCGGAACCGTCTCGAAGGTGACCTCCCCGGCGGCGAGGTCCTGGAGCTGGTTCAGGAAACCGATCACATCCCAGCCCTCGTCGAGTACCACGGTGCGCCCCACGGCGTCGCTGAGTTCGCGCAATCGGCTCGGATTGCTCAGCGTGTCGGCGCTCACGACCTGATGGACCAGCTGGGCCATGAACACCTGCTGCCGCACGATGCGGTCCAGGTCGCCGCGTTCCAGATTATGGCGTTGCCGCACGAAGCTCAGCGCCTGGGGCCCGTCGAGCTTCTGCCGGCCGCCCGGGAAATACGCTCCCGAGAGCGGTTCGTCGACCGCATGGCGCAGGCAGACGTCCACCCCGCCGACCGCGTCGGTGAGCAGGACGAAACCGAGCAGGGAGACCTCGGCGTAGTGGTCGACGGTGATCCCGGTGAGCCCGGCCACCGATTCGATCAGTGCCTGCCGTCCGCGCTGCGTCGACTGCTCCTCGGCGTCGTCCGCCGAGACCCCCGCGGCGAGCAGATCATCCTGCACGGCCTGTTTGGTGACCCCGTAGGCGGAATTGATCTTGCCCTTGCCCAGGCCGGGGATACCGACGTAGGCGTCGCGGGGTATCGAGATGGCCGTGGCCGAGCGGCCGTCGTTGGGCACACGCACCAGCACGATGGTGTCGGTATTGGTGCCTATCTCGTCACCGGCGTGCAGCATGGCCCGTTCGGCGTCGGTGAGCGGGTTGCCCTTGGCGTCGGTACGCGAATCCACCCCGACGAGCAGGATGTCGACCGCGCCGTCGGTATGCCCACCCAGGCCCAGATCGCTGATCCGCTCGATATTCGAGACCAGGGAATCCACCCCGCGCCAGGCGAACCCGGTCGCCACCAGCACCATCAGAGCAACCGATGCGACCAGCACCCGCACCGGGCTCCACAACGTCGGCTCCCCACGCTGCGCCACCTTGGACTTCCTCTCCCCTTACGGATCGGTCGAGGACCCCGACCCACTTCGCGTATGCCGTCGAAACACCTTCCGCACCACGCAGGCTAACCAACAGCAGCCTCGGTGACCCCGATTCGGCGACCGACGGCGTGCCAGACTGGGCCGGTGAACGCCGCACTACCGCCCGCAACCGAAGTAGCCGACCGCCTCCTCGTCACCGGGGCGGGCGGTCAGGTGGGTGGTGAACTACTCCGGCTGATACCCGCTCTCCGGGCCTTCACCCGGTCCCGGCTCGACATCACCGATCGGGCAGCGGTGGAATCAGTGGTCCGTCCTGGCGATATCGTCCTCAATTGTGCCGCGTTCACCGCGGTCGACCGGGCCGAATCGGAACCCGGAACCGCCTTCGCCGGTAACGAGACCGGCCCGGCGGTACTGGCCGCGGCCTGCGCGCGCGCCGGCGCCCGGCTGATCCACCTCTCCACCGACTACGTCTTTCCCGGCACCGCCGACAGCCCCTACGAACCGTCCGATCCCACCGGGCCCACCACGGTGTACGGCCGTTCGAAACTCGCCGGGGAACGCGCGGTGCGTGAACTGTGCCCGGAGTCCCATATCGTGCGGACGGCCTGGGTGTACGCCGGGACCGGCACCGATTTCGTGGCCACCATGCGCCGGCTGGAAAAGGAACGCGACACCGTATCCGTGGTGAACGATCAGATCGGCTCCCCCACCTTCGCCGCCGACCTCGCCGCCGGACTGCTCGAACTGGCCGCGACGCCCACGGCACCCGCTGTGCTGCACGCCACGAACTCCGGCCGGGCCAGCTGGTACGACCTGGCCCGCGCGGTATTCGCCGGAATCGGCGCCGACCCGGAGCGGGTCCGGCCGTGCACCACCGCGGAATTTCCCCGGCCCGCCGCCCGGCCCGCTTTCTCGGTGCTGTCCGGGACCGCTTGGCGCGAGGCCGGACTGACACCTTTGCGCCCGTGGGAATCCGCGCTGACCGAGGCACTGAACCGGGCCGCCCGTTAGGGTGGTGCGCTGTGAGCGCTTCCGATACCCCGCACGACCGGCCACGTCTGGCCGTGGTCACGGTCACCTATTCGCCGGGCGAACATCTCGAGCATTTCATCAGCACCCTGGCCACGGCCACCGCGGAGAAGCCGCAGGTCATCCTGGCCGATAACGGTTCCACCGACGGTGTCCCCGAACTCGTGGCCGACGCCAATGCCCATGTGCGCTTCCTACCGACCGGCGGCAATATCGGATACGGCGGCGCCATCAACCGGGCCGTCGCCGAACTCGACCCCGAACTCGAATACGTGTTGATCGCCAACCCGGATATCCGGTGGGGCAACGATTCCATCGACATCATGCTCGAAGCGGCCCAGCGCTGGCCCCGGGCCGGCGCCATCGGGCCCATGGTCCGCGAACCCGACGGCAGCGTCTACCCCTCGGCCCGCTCGGTACCCGGGATCATGGACGGCGCGGGCCACGCGATACTCGGCGCCGTCTGGAAGACCAACCCGTGGACCCGGCGCTACCGTCAGGAGAACGAGGAGATCTCCGAACGCACCGTCGGCTGGCTGTCCGGGTCGTGCCTGCTGGTGCGGCGCGCGGCGTTCGATTCGATCGAGGGCTTCGACTCGCGGTACTTCATGTACATGGAGGACGTCGACTTCGGTGACCGGATGGGCCGGGCCGGCTGGCACAACGTCTTCGTGCCCGACGCCGAGGTCACCCATGCCAAGGGGCACGCGGCCGGACGCCACCCCGAGACGATGCTGCCCGCCCACCACGCCAGCGCGTACCGCTTCCAGGCCGACCGGCATCCGCACTGGTGGCAGGCCCCGCTGCGCTGGGCACTGAAGGCCGGACTTGCGGTGCGCTGCCGGATTGCGGTTCGATCCGCTCTGCGTGCACGGGATCGGGAGCAGGCCGGATAGACCACCGACCGTTACCGTGCCGGGTCGATGATCGGATGGGAACAAGGGAGCTCCATGGCATCACAAGCAGGCGCTGACGCGGTGATTCTGGTCGGCGGAAAGGGGACACGGCTGCGGCCGCTGACCCTGTCGGCGCCGAAGCCGATGCTCCCGACGGCCGGGCTCCCGTTCCTGACCCACCTGCTGACCCGGATCGCGGGCGCGGGCATCACCCATGTGGTGCTCAGCACCTCCTACAAGGCCGAGGTCTTCGAGGAGTATTTCGGCGACGGCGCCGAATTCGGCCTCGAGCTCGAATACGTCACCGAGACCGAACCGCTGGGTACCGGCGGCGGGATCCGCAATGTGCTGTCCCGGCTCACCGCGGACAACGTCATGGTGTTCAACGGTGACGTCCTCGGCGGCACCGACCTGACGTCCATTCTGGCGACCCACGAGAAGACCCGGGCCGACGTCACCCTGCACCTGGTGCGGGTCAGCGATCCGCGCGCCTTCGGCTGCGTACCGACCGACGCCGACGGCCGGGTCACGGCCTTCCTGGAGAAGACCCAGGACCCGCCGACCGACCAGATCAACGCCGGCTGCTACGTCTTCCGGCGCGAATACATCGAGAAGATCCCGGCCGGGCGCCCGGTGTCGGTGGAGCGCGAAGTCTTCCCCGCGCTACTGACCGAGGGCGCCCGTGTCCAGGGTCACGTCGACACCTCGTACTGGCGGGATATGGGCACTCCGGAGGACTTCGTCCGGGGTTCCGCGGACCTGGTCCGCGGTATCGCCCCCTCCCCCGCGCTTCCCGGTCAGCGCGGTGAATCCCTCGTGCACGAAGGCGCCGGGATCGCTCCGGGCGCCCTGCTCATCGGCGGCACCGTGGTGGGCCGCGGCGCGGAAGTGGGCGCCGGGGCCCGCCTGGACGGCGCCATCCTGTTCGACGGCGCCAAGGTGGAGGCCGGGGCCACGGTGGAACGCTCCATCATCGGTTTCGGCGCCCGCATCGGCCCCCGCGCCCTGGTCCGCGACGGAGTGATCGGCGACGGCGCCAGCGTGGGCGCCCGCTGCGAACTGCTGCGCGGCGCCCGGGTGTGGCCGGGAGTGGAGATTCCCGACGGGGGGATCCGCTTCTCCACCGACGTGTGAGAGTTACGCGAAGCCGACCGCGCGTTCTCCCCAGGCGGTGAGCAGGTCGCCCTCGGGATCCGGTACCACCCGGTCGATCGAGTCGATCAGCAGCGTGTCCCGCGACTCCGGATGGTAGGGCGGCCAGTGTTTCGACCCGTCCAGCGCGGCCGGGACGCCGTGGGCGGCGAAGGCCAGCCAGCGGCGCATCATCCGGCCCGAGACCTCGGCGGCCTGTCTACGGCCGCCGAGCCAGAAGGTGGGGTCGTGGTCGAAGGTGCCGAAGTTGCCGAACACGTACGGCAGCTCGGTGGCGTGCCCGGCGCCGACCCGGGCCGCCCGCAGCATGGGCGTGGCGTGATCGAACCGGTACATCCAGGTCCGTGAGTGCTGGGCGTGGCCGTCGGCCACCCACAGGGCCGGCATCCGGAACGCCGCGTCGGTGGACATGGCCAGCGCACCCCGTGGTTTCGCCAGGTCGGGATACACCGCGGTGATCTCCGCGAGCCGTTCCGCCGTCAGCCCGGGATGCCCGGCCTGTACCTGCTCGAGCATCGTGTTCACCGCCTGCGGGGTCACCGGCATGATCGGCGACCGGAACAGCCGGAACAGCGACGCCTCGTCCTTGTTGGTGCCGATGATGAGCGGTACCCGATGTGACCGCCCGTCCCGGAAGCGGTCGGTGGGATAGCCGGGCAGCAGATCCTCGTCGACGACCGGGGCGGCGGCCAGGGTGCCGGGCGCCTGCAGCGGCACCTCGTCGATCAGGACCGCGGCGGCCCGCACGATCCGCTCGAGCGGGCATTCGAGCAGTTCGCCGATCCGGGCGCGGGGCAGGTCGACCAGTTCGCGGAAACGTTCGGCCACCCCGGCCGCGCGTTCCTTCCCGTACACCGTGGTGGCGGGCGGGCTCTGCGCGATGGCGCGCTGGAACAGGCCGGCGGCCCGCGGCGCGGTGAGCAGCGCGGTGACACAGCCGGCCCCGGAGGATTCCCCGAAGAGGGTCACATTCCCCGGGTCGCCGCCGAAGGCGCCGATATTGTCGCGCACCCATTGCAGGGCTGCCAGCTGGTCGAGGAGGCCCAGGTTGGGAACGAACTCGTCGGACAGCGACGACAGGTCCAGGAACCCGAACGCGCCCACCCGGTAGTTCACCGTCACCACCACCACGTCACCCATCTCGGCCAGGTGGCGACCGTCGTAGACGCCCTGGGCCGCGGAGCCGAGGCAGTAGGCGCCGCCGTGCAGCCACACCATCACCGGCCGCGGTTCCTCCGACGCGGTGGCCGGCGTCCAGACATTGAGCCACAGGCAGTCCTCGCCCATGGCCAGCGAGCGGTCCATGGGGACGGTGTTGGCCATATCCTGCGGCGCGATCTGCCCGGCGACCAAGCAGTCGCGGACCCCGTCCCAGCGTTCCGGAGCCCGCGGGGGCCGGAACCTGCGAGGTCCGGCAGGTGCGGCGGCGTAGGGAACACCCCGCCAGACCGAGACCGCGCCCTCCCGGCTACCGCGGACCGCGCCGAACTCGGTCCGCGCCACCGGGGCGCGCTCGTCGCCCACCGCAGGCGTCCCCTCGAAGCACTGGACGTTCATCACAGACCTCCTCTACCTGTGCATTCGAGGGTACGACCGAAGTGGTTACACTTCGGTTCCAGAAATGTCGCGTTGCCTCGCGAAAAAGGGGCGCCGGGCCGCCCTAGAATTCGGCCATGCCGAGTTACGAGTTCCGCTGCCGCAGCTGCGGCGACACTTTCGAGATCAACCGACCGATGGCGCAGGCGTCGGATCCGGCCCGTTGCCCGCACGGCCACGACGACACCGTGAAACTGCTGACCACCTTCGCGACCACCGGCCGCGCGGCCGCTCCGGCCGTCTCCGCGCCCGCCGCGCCTACCGGCGGTGGCTGCTGCGGCGGCGGTTGCTGCGCCTGATCCGCGTCCCGAGCCGGATCGCCGCCCGGCGGGTCCGCGGGGCGGCGTGACGTCTCTACTGCCGCGGCCCGGCGCACGGATCATCCCGAGACGCCGGGATCCGCGCTGCCGCGGTCGCGGTCGATATGGCCGAGATCGCGCTCCGGGGCAATCCGGTCGCGGACCCGCTGTTTGAGGACGGCGATATCCGGAAAACCCCCGTCGGCCCGGCGCTCCCACACCGGGGTGTCGTCGACCGTGATGCGGAAGACGCCGCCCTCCCCGGGAATCAACGCGACCTCGCCGATATCGGTGGTGAAAGTGGTCAGTAGTTCCTGGGCCATCCAGCTCGCCCGCAGCAGCCAGCGGCACTGGGTGCAGTATTCGATGGCGATACGCGACACGACAGGCACATTACCGGCGGACGGGACGGGTGGCCGGTCGGCCGGGCCGGTCACCATCGGTCGACCTCCCCGTCCACGTACTGCCAGCATCCGTCGACCCGCAGGAACCGGCTGGTCTCGTGCAATCGGCCCCGGCCACCCGGATCCCGATAGTGCGCGGTGAATTCGACGGTCCCGGATTCATCGAACGGACCGCCCCCGGCGGTGTGCAGGATCTCCACGAACAGCCAGCGCCGGGCGGGGTCGAGATCGAGTTGGGCGGGGCGCGTACCGGCGTGCCAGGTTCGCCGCAGGTAGCCGGTATCGCCCGCCGCGAACGCGGTGAACCGGGACCGCATCAGCGCTTCGGCGGTGGGCGCCGGGCGGCCGGCCAGCAGCGGTCCGCAGCATTCCCCGAAAATATCGCCGCGGCGGCACGGGCACGGCTTCGTATCGTCCACGTCCCGATTGTGCCCGGCGTGCGCCGGCCGCCTCGGACACGCCCGCTCATCCGGGTAAGGCGGCAAGTTCGGTGGCGATCCGGGCAGTATCGTCGCGCCAGCGGCGCAGCTCGGTGACACCGGGCGCGAGCTCGTAGTCGTGATGATGGGTGGCGTGCGACAGCGCGGTCCACAGGGCGGCGATCCGGGCGGCGGTGAGCGGGTCGGTCACCACCCGCAGCGCCAGGAGCTGGGCCCGCATCGGACAGCGTGCGAGGTCGGGTTCGGTCCGCGACCACAGATCGTCCACCGACTGTTCGAGCGCGATCCGCAGGATCCACGCGGTCGCGCGCGACCAGACGCCGCCGGCGGCGGGCACCGATCCCTCCAGCAGCCGATCCACCACCGCCAGCCTGTCCCCGATACCGGGCCGCGGCACGAGGTCCCCGGCGGCGCGGGCCCGCACCGGCCGGCTGTCGGTCCGTGGGCCGCGGCCGCCCCCTCCGCGCCGCCCCGAGCCCCGGTCCCGGCGTCCGCTCACCCCGCCAGCCACTCGGCGAAACGTTCGGTATCGGCGATCAGCTCGGCGAGATCGCGGTCGATCGGTACATGGGCGCCGGCGGTGGCATCGCGCACGACCTCGACCGCCCAGCGACCCTCCTTGGCCAGCTGTTTGTTCAGATCCTCGATCCGGTGCCCGGGACCCAGCACCGCGAGGGTGACCATTGCCCGGGTCGATTGGGCCCGGTCGATCCGCCGCTGCACCTCCCGGTGATCCATACCGTCGGCCAGCAGCACCCGCTTGGCCCGGGCCAGGCTCGCCGCCTCCAGCGCGGAACGGCAGCAGGTCGCGACGAGTTCGTCGGCGATGGTCCGGGGCAGCTGCGGAGTGCGCAGCAGAGCGCGCGCGTCGTCGAGGTAGCGGTGGACGGGGTCGCTGGACAACCGGACCTCCACCACCGAGCGTTCCCGGCGCTGTACCTCGACGATCCGGGCGTCGATCTGCATCCGGCGTACCGCCTCGGCGAGCCGGTCGTCGTGGGTGAACACCACCACCTGGCGTTCCCAGGCGACGGTGGCCAGCACCCGGGCCAGGCCGTCCACTTTGGCGGGATCCATCGCCTGGACCGGATCGTCGATCACCACGAACCGGAAGGGGCTCGCCGCGACGGTCGCGCGCGGCAGGAACAGGGCCAGGCCGAGCGCATGCAACTCACCCTGGCTCATCACCCCGAGCGCGGCGCCGTCCACATCGTCCACGGTCACCTCCAGCTGCACCCGGCGCGCGCTGTTCGCGTTGCCCTGCAGATGGATGCCGCCGAGTTCGACGCTGCTCTGCTGGCGCAAGGTCTGCCACACCCACCGGGCGGTCCCGGCCAGCGGGGCCAGCCGCTCGTCACGCACCCGTGCGGTGGCCGCCTTCAACCACTCCTCGGCCGCGCGGGCGGTCTGTCGTTCCGCGGCCTGCGCGGTGACCGTGCGGGTGAGTTCGAGCCAGGCACTCAGGCGCGGCGCGAACGGCGCCCAGGCCTCGTCGAGCCGGTCCAGCTCCTTACCGGCGCACTGCTGGGCGAAATCCAGCTCCGCGGACAGATGCTCGTGCTCGGCACGTAACCGGCCGGGCAGGTCGTGCGGCTGCCCCGATTCGGGTAGACCGACCCAGCGAACCCAGGCCCGGCCCAGGGCCACGGTATCGAGGCCCGCCGTATCCGCCGCGGCCAGAGCCGGCGGAAGTTCGCCCGTGAGCACCCGCAGTTCCGCCAGCGCCCGGGTGAGCTCGTCGCGGGCCCGGACGAGATCCGCCGTCCGCACCGACAATCCGTCGATCGCGGCCGCGGTATCGAGCAACCACTGCCGATCCAGCGTGCCGCCACCGCAGACGGGGCACGGCGCGGTGCTGTGGCCGCCGGGATCCGGGCCCCTCCTGGGCCCGGCCGCGGAGAACGCCGGATCGGCAGCGGCCGTCCCGGACCACCCGTGCGTGGTGACATGCGCATACGCGGCCCGCAATACGTCGAGGACACGCAGGTCCGCGGCCATTTCGGGTGAGGTCGCCGCGGCCATTTCGGAAGCCGCGGTGGAGATCCGGGCCGCCAGCGCCGCTATCCGCTCGGCCGACGGCAGTTCGAGTGCGAGTACCGCGCGCAACGCGGCCGGTTCCGGCCCGCCGGCGGTATCGCCCACCAAAGTCTCGAGCGCGGCGATATCGGGGGCCGGCTCGCGCAACAGCGCGATCGCGCGCCGCGCACGATGATCGGTGACCTCGGCGAGTTCGGTCAGCAGGATCTGCCTGTCCCGGCGCGCGGTCCGGGCCGCGCGTTCGAGGTCCAGGCGGCGGACCCGGATCCGCTCGTGCGCGACGATCAGTTCGTCCAGACCGAGCAACTGGTGCAACGCGTCGAACAGTTCACTGGGCTTCCCGTCCACCAGCGCGCCGAGTTCGCTGTAGGACAGGAACGGCCGGTACAACTCCATGGGCAGCGCCCAGTCACCGCCGGCGAAAACCTGCGCCGGCCCGTCCCCGCGCCGCTGGGTCCAGGTGCCGCCCGGCAGCGGTTCCTCGGCGTCCCATTCCCGGGCGACGGTCAGCGCGGGTTCCGGACCGTCGGTGCGCAGTTCCAGTTCCACCCGGACCGGGCCGGACCGGTGCAGGTTGCGCCAGCCCTCGCGCCACGCGGTCGAACGGCCGTCCCAGCGCCGGTTGCCGCCGGTCAACGCGAGTTCCGCGGCTTCGGCGAAACTCGATTTCCCGCTGCCGTTGCGGCCGGTCACCAGCGTCAGCCCCGGGCCGGTGGGCAGTTCGAGCGTGGTCTCCGGCCCGATACCGCGGAACCCCCGCACCCTGATGGCGTGCAGGAAGACGCCGTCGAGGCCCGAACTCGTTGCGCTCGCCGCCGATTCGGCGGAGCCGGGCGGTGGATCGAGGGCCGAGCGCACGAGCGCGGCCACCGCGGCGGGAATATCCGGATCCGCATCGATGCGGCGCGTTATCACGTCGGCGGGCCGGACGAATGTCGCCCCGGATTCCTCACGCACAGAGTTCACGGAAGTTCTCCACCCCCTCGAGGCCACACGCCTGTCGAGCCCCCGTGTGTGGTCGTACGGTCGAAAGCTGTGCGAAACGCTACCCGATAGCGGCCGTTCCGGACAGAGCCGGTTCTCGGCTCCGTCCCGGACGGTTGCGATACACCACGCCGGAACCGAGCGCGGGGAAGTACGCACGGCCGGCGGCTCGAACGTGCCCGCGGGGATGGGATCTGGTCATCGGCCGACCCGACCGGCTGCCGATGGCCACCCCTCGCCAACCCCGTCGGGCAGCTCGTCGGTGTGTCACCCTTCAGGGGTGGCTCGGTCTGGCCGAACAGGACAGAATGCCAGACTCGATCGGATCACGCAACATTTACGATATTGCCCGATGCATCGAATCCGGTTCGGCGCCAAGCTCTTCCATCGGTGACCATGCCGCGGAGAGATTCTGTCGGTGCGGTGCGATAGAAATCTCTCGACCGAGAGACAGGGCATCATGACCGACCGAAACGAGTCCGCCGGATGACACCACGGTGGAGCGAGAACCAGGTGACAGCGCTCGCGCCCGATACGAGTTCCCTCACCGCCGCCCGCAAACTGGCCGGAAAATGGTCCGGCACCGGCTGGTCCGGGACCACACTGTGGGGATTGTGCAAGGGCAGCGGGCAAACTCCGTACCAGACGATCGTCGATCTGGCCGGGCCCGCTTTCCGCTGCTCCTGCCCGAGCCGCAAATTCCCGTGCAAGCACGCCCTGTCACTACTGCTGATCTGGTCGGCGGGCGCGGTGGCGGAGTCCGCCGAAACAGCCGATTTCGCCGCCGAGTGGACCGGCCGGCGCGCCGCGAAGGCGGCCGCTCCGCCGAAGCGGCCGCGCGGCGGCGATCCGGCCACCGCGCAGCAGCGGCAGGAACGGGTGAAAGCCGGCTTGGCCGAACTCGATACCTGGCTCACCGATCAGATCCGCACCGGACTGGCCCAGACAGATCGCTCCCATGCGGCGTTCGAGGCGGTGGCAGCGCGGCTGGTGGACGCTCAGGCACCCGGCCCGGCCGCCGCGGTGCGCCGCCTGCCCGACGCGGTGGTGCGCCGGGCGAACTGGCCGGAGGTGCTGCTGGGCCGGTTCGCGTGGCTGCACCTGCTCATCACCGCCCATACGCGATCGGACACGCTGCCCGCGCCGCTGGCGGCCGCCGTCCGCGGCCATATCGGCTATCCGGTTCCGGCGGAAACGGTGCGGGCCGAACCCGCGGTGATCGATCGGTGGCTGACCGTCGGCATGCGCACCGAGGAAGCAGAGCGGCTGCACACCCGCCGGACCTGGCTGCACGGCGTGCGCACCGGCCGGTGGGCACTGCTGGTGGATCATTCCTTCGGCTCCCCCGCCTTTCCCGCGAACACCCCGCCCATCGGCCTCGCGGCCGAGTACGCGGTGCACTTCTATCCGGTCGCGGCGCCCCTGCGCGCGGTGGCCGGATCGCCCCGGGACGAGACGGCGCCCACCGCCGTGGCGCCCCCGGAGACCGCCGGATCGGGGACCGTCGCCGCGGCGCTGACGGATTTCGCGGCGGCGGCCGCCGCCGATCCGTGGCTCGAGTCCTGGCCCGTGCTGCTCCGCGGGGTCACACCTGTCCGGCAAGGCGAGGACTGGCTGATCGGTGAATCCGACGGTACCGCGCTCCCGCTGGTGGAGCCCGCACAACCGTGGTGGCTGCTCGCGCTGTCCGGCGGCCGGCCGGTGACCGTCTTCGGTCTCTGGACGGGCCGGCGGCTGGAGCTGATCTCTGTCTTGGCCGACGGAGATTTCCACGATGCCGGACCCGCCGCGGACGCCGCCGGCTCCGCCGTCGCCGCCACACCGGAGGCGGCGTCGCTCGCCCTGCTGGGTACCGCGCGCGGCGCGGGCACACCATCGGGAATCGGTGCGCAGGTCGCCGCGGCCGTCGCGGCGCTTCCGGAGCGGGATGCCGCGCAGCGCCTGCTCGCGACCACCGCGCTGGAGATGGCCTGGGCCCGCGGCGGCTACCTGCCCCCTCGGGTGGCGGTATCCGGTGAGCCGGCCGCCGACGACCCACGACCGGAACTCCCCCGCGCGGCCGCCGACCGGCTGGCCCTGCTGATCGAATCCCGGCCCGATTTCCTGCCCGAATGGTTCGCCGCCGCCGCGCCGCACGAGTACCGCGCCCCGCACCGGCTGGTGGGACCACTGCTCGAATTCGCGGCGGGCAACGGCCAATCGCGCGAGGCGGCGCTGCGGCTGGCCGGCGCCCGCGGCCGCTGGCTGGCCGAGTGGATTCCGCGTTGGCACGACCTGTCGCGGCGGGATACCGCCGAGCCCGAACCCACCGAGGAGACCTGGCACCTGGGCCGGCCGCCGGAACGACTCGCCTGGCTGACCGCGCTGCGGCACCGGGATCCGGCTGCCGCACGCACGGCCCTGACCGAGGCGTGGCCGCGCGAATCGGGCGCGCCGAAGGCCGAACTGCTCGGGGTGCTCGCCGATGGACTGAGCGCCGCGGACGAGGAACTGCTCGAGCGCGCGCTGGGCGATCGCCGCGGTGATGTGCGCCGTACCGCCGCCGAGTTGCTGGCCCGGCTACCCGCCTCGGCGTTCGCCGAGCGGATGGCCGCGCGCGCCGCCGACTGGATCAAATGCGGTGAGGCCGGTGCGGGCCAGGGATCCGAGCTGTTCGTCGGTATTCCGGAGACACTGGACGAATCGGCGATCCGCGACGGTTTCACCGACGGCACCACGGAATTCGGTTACCGCTGGAACGGGCAGCCCGATCTCGCGGCGACCCGGCTGCGGAAACTGGTGGCCGCGCTACCGCTGAGCTACTGGACCGGTCCCCTGGGTTCCCCGGTACGCGCGGTCGTGACGCAGGTGGACGACCGTTTCCGGCAGCCGCTGTTCGACGGCTGGATGGATGCCGCGCTCGCCCAGCGCGATACCCGCTGGGGAGAGGCGCTGTTCACCGCCGGGATGCCGTCGAATCTGGCGATCCTGCGCCGGCGTGAACTGTTCGCGCTGCTCCCGCCCGGCGACCAGCTGCGTCATCTGCTGCGGCTCGGTACCTCCTGGCTGTCCGAACTGGAATCCCTGTTGCCCGCGGTGGCTCATCCCTGGCCACCGGAACTGGCCCGGCATCTCCTGCATCTGTTCGAAGAGCGGGCCCGGACCGCCGCGGCCCGGCGGGGCGCGCCGGGCACCTACCCCAGCGCACACCGTTCGCTGTTACACACCGCCACCCTCCATCTACCACCCGAATGCGCGGGCGAGGTCACCGCGCTGGCGGGCCGCTGCGAAGCCGACGACTGGGCCGCGGCCCTCGGACTGCTCGCCCACGACCTCCACCAACGATCCGCAATGCTCGAGGAGCTCACATGACCACCGCCGCCACCGAACCCGCCCCGGCGCTGCTGCGCCCGCACGCCGAACAGACCTTCGCCGACGAACTGCGCGCCCTGATCGCCGTGGACGATCGGCCGCGCCCGCCGTCGTGGACCATGTCACCGTGGGCGGTGGTCACCTATCTGCTGGGCGGCGCCCTGTCCGACGGCACCGTGATCAGCCCCAAATACGTGGGACCGCGCCGGCTGATGGAGGTCGCCGTCGCGACCCTGGCCACCGATCGCGCCCTGCTGCTGCTCGGCGTCCCCGGCACCGCGAAGACCTGGGTCTCCGAACATCTCGCGGCCGCCATCAGCGGGTCGTCGACCCTGTTGGTCCAGGGCACCTCGGGGACCGCCGAGGAAGCCATCCGGTACGGCTGGAACTACGCCCGGCTGCTCGCCGAGGGTCCCAGCGATGCCGCGCTGGTGCCCTCGCCGATCCTGAACGCGATGCGCACCGGCGCCATCGCCCGGCTCGAGGAACTCACCCGGATCCCGTCGGATGTCCAGGACGCGCTGATCACCATCCTGTCGGAGAAGACCCTGCCGGTTCCCGAGCTCGGGATGGAAGTGCAGGCCGCCAAAGGTTTCAACATCATCGCGACCGCCAACGACCGCGACCGCGGCGTGAACGAACTGTCCTCCGCACTGCGCCGCCGGTTCAACACCGTCGTCCTCCCGCTGCCGGGCAGCGAAGCCGACGAGATCGATATCGTGACCCGCCGGGTCGAGCAGCTGGGGTCGGCGCTGGAACTGCCCGAGGTCCCGGCCGCCGCCGAGGAGGTGCGCCGGGTGGTGCGTATCTTCCGGGAGCTGCGCGCGGGCCTCACCGCCGACGGCCGGACCAAGCTGAAGTCTCCGTCCGGCACGCTCTCCACGGCCGAGGCGATCTCGGTGATCACCAACGGTATGGCGCTGTCGGCGCATTTCGGTGACGGCGTGCTGCGGGCCGCCGATATCGCCGGCGCGGTCATCGGTTCGGTCGTCAAGGATCCGGTGGCCGATTCGGTGGTGTGGACCGAATACCTCGAGGCCGTGGTGCGCGAACGCCGCGAATGGGCCGATTTCTACCGCGCCTGCCGGGAGATCAACGAATGAGCCCCGCGCAGGCGGGCGAGCCCGGCGAGACCCGGGTTTTCGGGATACGGCATCACGGCCCCGGTTCGGCGCGGTCGTTGCGCCTGGCGCTGGCAGAGTTCCGGCCCGACACCATCCTGATCGAGGGCCCGGCGGACGCCGACCCCTTGGTTGTCCATACCGCCGCCGCGTCGATGGCACCGCCGGTCGCCCTGCTCGGTTATGTCTCCGACGAACCGGCCCGGGCCGCGTTCTGGCCGTACGCGGTGTTCTCCCCGGAATGGCAGGCGCTGCGCTACGCGGTCGACAACGAGGTACCCGTCCGATTCTGCGATCTCCCCGCCGCCCAGGTCCTGGCCGTCGACGACCGCGCCGGTGGCCGCGACGCGCTGGCCGAACTGGCGGCCGCGGGCGGCTACGACGACGCCGAACGCTGGTGGGACGCGGTGGTCGAATCGTCCTCGGATATCGGGACGTTCGAGGCCATCACCGAGGCCATGGCCGCGCTCCGCGAGACCGCGATCATCGAACCGGAGACCGGGACAGGCGACGGCCCGACCGGTGTACCCGAATCCGGTCTCGGCGCCGTCGATTCGGGGAACCCACCGGCCGGCGAGTTCCGGGCCGCTTCCGTCGCTGAGGTCGGCGATGGGGGCCTCGGCGCCCCGGCGGCCTCCGAGCTTTCCAGCGAGTTCCCGGCCCCCGATGAGGTCGGCGATCCGGAACCACCGCAGCCCGAGCCGCTGATCCTCGACCGGCACACCCTGATCCGCGAAGCCCATATGCGGCAGGTATTGCGCAAGGCGCGCAAGGACGGCGCCCGCCGGATCGCCGTGGTCTGCGGCGCCTGGCACGCCCCCGCGCTCCAGGAACCGCTCGGACCCGCCGCCGCGGATCTCCGCCTGTTGAAAGGCTTGCCCAAGGTCAAAGCAACCCTGACCTGGGCGCCGTGGACGCATTCGCGGCTCGCCGCCGCGTCCGGGTACGGCGCGGGAGTCACCTCACCCGGGTGGTACCACCATCTGTTCACCGAGACCGAGCGCCCGATCGCGCCCTGGCTCACCAAGGTCGCGGGCGTATTGCGCGGCCACGACCTGCCGGTTTCGAGTGCTCACATCATCGAGGCCGTGCGGCTCGCGGAAACGCTGGCGGCCCTGCGGGCGCGGCCGCTGGCCGGGCTCTCCGAGGTCACCGAGGCGACCCGCGCGGTGCTGTGCGAGGGCGACGATACGGCGCTGCGCCTGGTCGGGACGGAACTGGTGGTGGGCGAAGCACTCGGCGCGGTACCGCCCGAGGCGCCGACCGTACCGCTGGAAGCCGATCTGCGCGCCACGGCCCGCATCCTGCGCCTGAAACAGGAAGCGCTGGTCCGCACACTGGATCTGGACCTGCGTAAAGAACGCGATATCGGCAGATCGAGGTTGCTGCACCGGCTCCGGTTGCTCGGCGTGCACTGGGGTACGCCCGGCGCCGGTACCGTGCAGTCGAAAGGCACATTCCGGGAGACCTGGGAACTGCGCTGGGAACCGGAGTTCGCGGTCCGGGTGATCGAGGCATCCCGGTGGGGTACCACGGTGCAGGCGGCGGCCGAGGCGAAGATCCTCGATACGGCCGCGCGGTCCGGGAGCGGGGTCACCGAACTCACCGAGGCGCTGGAATTCGCGTTGCTCGCCGAACTGCCGGGCGCGCTCGACGGGCTGATCACCCGGCTCGGTTCCGCGACCGCGGTGGACCACGATATGACCCATCTGCTGGCGGCACTGCCCGGTCTGCTGCGCACGCTGCGGTATGGGGACGTCCGCGGCACCGACACCTCGGCGCTGACCCATGTCGCCGACAGCATGCTGGTCCGTATCTGCGCCGGCCTGCCCGCCGCGGTCACCGGACTCGGCGACGACACCGCCGCGGCGTTGCGCGATCAGCTCGATACCGCCACCACCGCGATCCACACCCGGGACCACGCCGAATCCACCGAACAGTGGCTGTCGGTCCTGGCCCGGCTGGCCGACCGGCCCGATGTGCACGGCCTGCTGGTCGGCCGGGCGGTGCGCCTGCTCTGCGACGCCGACCGGATCGATACCGAGGAGGCGGCCCGGCGGCTGGCGGCGGCGCTGTCGGTCGGCCACACCGCCCCCGCGAAGGCCGCCTGGGTCGACGGTTTCGTCGGCGGCCGCGGCCTGGTGCTGGTGCACGATCGCGCCCTGCTACGGCTCATCGACGGCTGGCTCGCCGGTCTGTCCGAGGAGCAGTTCGTCGAGGTCGTACCGCTGCTGCGCCGGACCTTCGGCGCCTTCGAATCCGGGGAGCGCCGTGCCATCGGCGAAGCCGTACGCGACGGCCGCCCGGCCGCGACCGCTCCCGGGGCCGCCGAAACCGATCCGGCCCGCGGCCTGCTCGCCCTGCGCACCGTCGCCGACATCCTGGGAGTCCCCGCATGACCACCACCGCACCGCACGGTGTCACCGACGAGGCCCGGCTGCGCCGCTGGCGCCTCGTCCTCGGCGAGGCCGCCGAGCCGGCGCTCG
>NZ_JBKOOL010000095.1:0-22318 GCF_046764065.1 Nocardia sp. NPDC002869 | reverse complement strand
GTCCGGCCGGAGATCACTTGAAACCCACGGAGAAATCGTGGCCCCACAGGCTCACCGCGGTGGATTCCCGGGCGGTCCAGCTGTGGTCGTCGACTTCCAATCCTTCGCAGCCGAATTCGACGTCGAACCCACCGGGAGTCTTCATATAGAACGACAGCATCTTGTCGTTGATGTGCCGGCCCAGGGTGGCCGACATCTTCACCTTCTTGCGCATGGCCCGGTCCAGGCACAGGCCGACATCGTCGGAGTTCTCCACCTCGACCATGAGGTGGACGATGCCGGTCGGGTTGGGCAGTGGCAGGAACGCGAGCGCGTGGTGCCGCGGATTGCACCCGTAGAACCGCAGCCAGGCCGGGTCGCCGTCCTCCGGCCGGCCCACCAGCTGCGGCGGCAGGCGCATCGAATCGCGCAGCCGGAACCCGAGCACATCCTGGTAGAACGCCTGTGCCGCGGCATCGTCGTTGCAGGTCAGGACCACATGGCCCAGGCCCTGTTCGGCGGTGACGAACTTGTGGCCGTACGGGCTGACGAACCGCCGGCCGAGGTACTGGGCGCCGTAGAACGCCTCGAGGGTGTTGTCGGAAGGATCCTGGAAGCGGATCATCCCTTCGACCCGGCGCTCGGCGAGTTCCGCCTTGGTGCCTTCTTCGAAGTCGACGCCGTTCTTCTCCAGCGTCTCCCGGAGACGTTGCAGCGCGGGGCCGTCGGTGACCTCCCAGCCCGACACCAGCAGCCGGTCCTTCTCGCCCGGCACGATCACCAACCGGGCGGCGAAATCATCCATCCGGAGATAGAGCGCGTCGGGGTTGTTCCCGTCGCCCTCCATCATGCCGAGCACTTTCAATCCGTACTCGCGCCAGGCCGCCATATCGGTGGCCTCGATGCGCATGTACCCGAGTGCCTTGATACTCATTGTCATTTCTCCTTGACGCTGAGCAGGAAATCGGTGGCCAGCCGGTTGAATTCGGCGAACTTCTCCAGCTGCGCCCAGTGCCCGCACCCGCCGAATACGTGCAATTGTGCGCGCGGGATGCTCTTGAGCGCCACCAGAGCGCCGTCGAGCGGGTTCACCCGGTCCTCCCGGCCCCAGATCAGCAGCACCGGCTGGCGCAGTTTGTACGCGTCCCGCCAGAGCATGCCCTTCTCGAAATCGGCGCTCGCGAAGGATTTACCCATGGCCCGGGCGGCGGCCAGCGCCTCGGGGGTGCTCGCCGAGGCGAAACGCTCCTCGATCAGTTCCTCGGTGACCAGGGACTGGTCGAAGACCATGATCCGCAGGAACGCCTCGAGGTTCTCCCGGGTGGGTTCGTAATTGAACTTGCCCAGCAGCTTGACGCCCTCGGTGGGGTCGGGGGCGAAGAGGTTGGTGCTCAGCCCGCCCGGGCCCATCAGGATCAGTTTCCCCGCGCGATCGGGATAGTCGAGCGCGAAGCGCACCGCCGTGCCGCCGCCGAGCGAATTGCCCAGCAGGTGGACCCGATCGGTGATCTCCAGGATGTCGAGCAGATCCTTCAGCGCCGAGGAGCTGTGTACGAAGTACTGCGGATGCTCGGTCGGCTTGTCGGATTGCCCGTACCCGGGCTGATCGACCGCGATCACGTGGAAGTCGCGGGCCAGCACCGCGATGTTGCGAGAGAAGTTCGACCACGAGGACGCCCCCGGCCCGCCGCCGTGCAGCAGCACGATGGTGGGACCGTTGCCGACGCCGGCCTCGTGGTAGTGCAGTTTCAGATCCGGACGAACCTGGGCGAATCGCGAGGTGGATTCGTAGGTGAGTTCGGCGGTCGAGGTCATCACACCATCCCGTCGGAAACCGGCAGCCCGAATTCGTGCGTGCCGTACATGACGTAGGCGCGCTCGGGATCGTTGGAGGCGTGCACGCGCCCGGCGTGCGCGTCGCGCCAGAACCGCTGCAGCGGGGTGCCGTTCACCAGAGCGGTGGCACCGGAGCTCTCGAAGAGTTTGTCGATCGAGGCGATGGCCCGGCCGGTCGCGCGGACCTGGTCGCGCCGGGCGCGTACGCGCAGGTCGAACGGGATCTCCTTACCTTCGAGCAGCAGCGCGTATTCGTCGGCCACATTGCCCGACAGCTGACGCCAGGCGGCGTCGATATCGCTGGAGGCCTCGGCGATCCGCACCTTCGCGAAGGGATCATCCTTGGCCTTCTCGCCGGCGTAGGCGGCGCGCAGCCGCTTGCCCTGGTGCTCGACGTGGGCCTCGTAGGCGCCGTAGGCCATACCGACGATCGGCGCGGAGATGGTGGTGGGGTGGATGGTGCCCCACGGCATCTTGTACACGGGGTCGGTATTGCGTTCCAGGCCGGGCGATTTCAGGTCGTTCATGGTCTTGTAGCCGAGGAACCGGTGCATGGGTACGAAAACGTCCTTCACCACGAGTGTGTTCGAACCGGTGCCGCGCAGGCCGACCACGTTCCAGACGTCGTCGATCTCGTATTCGGCGCGGGGGATCAGGAAGCTGCCGAAATCGACCGGCTTGCCGTTCTTGATCACCGGTCCGCCGACGAAGGTCCAGTCGGCGTGCCCGGAGCCCGAGGACCAGGCCCACGAGCCGCTGACCCGGTAGCCGCCGTCGACCACGGTGCCGGCCCCCATGGGCGCGTAGGAGGAGGAGATCCGCACATCGGTGTTCTCGCCCCACACCTCTTCCTGCGCGTCCTGGCCGAACAGCGCCAGATGCCAGTTGTGCACGCCGATGATCCCGGCGACCCAGCCGGTAGAGCCGCAGGCGCTGGCGATCTTGCGGACGGTGTCGTAGAAGACGACCGGGTCCGCGGCGTGCCCGCCCCACTGCTTCGGCTGCAGCAACCGGAAGAAACCGGCTTCCTGCAGGTCCTTGATCGATTCCTCGGGGATCTGCCGAAGGTCTTCGGCCTCCTGTGCGCGGGCGCGCAGCGTGGGCAATAGCGCTTCGACCCGCATCGTCACTTCTCGCGTCATCTCCGGCCCTGCTCCTGCCTGGTCGTTTGCTAACCGGTAGTCATCTGCTCGGCGCAGAATTTACCTCTGAGACTAGAACAGGTTCTTGTTCATGTCGAGAACTGGTGCCGGTGGGCCGCATATATGCGACATGTGCTGGATGTGGCGTGAATGGGTGGCGTTCGGGGCGTCAGTTTTGTAACGTGTTCTAGTACAGCAGGAGGAGGATTTGCGATGGCAGCAACCACGCCGGGCGGCGGTGCGAAGGTCCGGGAGCTCGACGTCGGCTCGGTTCCCACCCGGTACGCGCGCGGATGGCATTGCCTGGGGTTGGCGCAGAATTTCCGGGACGGCAAACCGCATTCGGTGCAAGCGTTCGGCACCAAACTGGTGATCTGGGCCGACAGCGCCGACGAGTTGCACGTACTCGACGCCTACTGCCGGCATATGGGCGGCGATCTCAGCATGGGTGAGATCAAGGGCGACGATGTCGCCTGCCCGTTCCACGATTGGCGCTGGGGCGCGACCGGTAAATGCACGTCCATCCCCTACGCGCGGCGGGTCCCACCACTGGCGCGTACACGGCGCTGGACCACCCTCGAGCGCAACGGCCAGCTCTTCGTCTGGCACGACCACGAGCGCAACGAACCGCCGCCCGAGGTCACCATCCCCTATATCAAAGGTCCCTACACCGATGCCGACGGCAATCCGGTGGAGGAACTCGACAGTGGCTGGACCCAGTGGACCTGGAACTCGTTGCTGATCGAGGGTGCGAACTGCCGTGAGATCATCGACAACGTGGTGGATATGGCCCACTTCTTCTATATCCACTACGCTTTCCCCACCTTCTTCAAGAACGTTTTCGAGGGGCATGTCGCCACTCAGTTCCTGGAGACCAAGGGTCGGCCCGATATCGGGATGGGCGCCAAATACGCCGGCGATCAGCTCCTGAAATCGGAGGCCTCGTACTTCGGGCCCTCCTACATGATCAACCCCCTGGTCAACAGCTACGGCGGTTACGAGATCACGGTCAACCTGATCAACTGCCACTATCCGGTGTCGCAGGATTCGTTCATGCTGCAGTGGGGTCTGACCGTCGAGAAGCCGAAGGGCCTCGACGACGAGACCGCGCAGAACCTCGCGAAGACCATGGCCGATTTCTTCGGTGACGGCTTCCTGCAGGACGTGGAGATCTGGAAGCACAAGTCCAAGGTCGAGAACCCGTTGCTCTGCGAGGAGGACGGCCCGGTCTACCAGCTGCGGCGCTGGTACGACCAGTTCTACGTCGACGTCGCCGACGTGACCGAGAAGATGACCCAGCGGTTCGAATTCGAGGTCGACACCGCGAAGGCGAACGAGGCATGGGAAGCCGAGGTCGAAGAGAACCTGCGGCGTAAACGCGAACAAGAGGCGGCCGCGGCGGACGCCGACCAAGCGGAGGCAGGAGTCTGATATGACCCGCTGGGCAAAAGCACCCGACTTCGCCGACCAGCCCGCCCGGCAGGCCGCGGTGCGGGCCCAGACGGTCGTGGACCAGCAGCGATACCTGGAGGACGGCCTGACACCGCTGCGGTGTCAGGCCTGCGACGCCGAGGTGCGGGTCCGTAAGAGCAGCTCCCGGCAGACCTCGGTGCAGTGGGCCGAGAACCCGGCCGCCCGCTGCCCGGTTTTCGCCGAACTCAGCGCCGAGGGGTACGGGCCCGGTCGGCCGGATACCTGTGAGCGTTTGCAGAAGACCATCAAATGGGCCGTCGACGAGGGGTTGCTCGAGGTTCCGGAGTAGCCGTCCGGAGTCCTTGGATCTCCGGGGGACTTCAGGTATCACGTGGCCGTGCGTATTCTCCCGAGAATGCCATGGAATGCGTCCTCCGAGCACAGCGTCGGCCGTACCGGCCGTGGTTCGTTGCGTGGGATGCTCACACTCGATGGACACTGGGATTCCAGGGAGACGAACGAGGCGATAGCCGACGAGTTCGATAGGTCCGGCGCCGGTCACTCGTGACACCCGGGCGCCGGAAGTCCCGAATGCCGATACCGCAGGCTCGGCGAGTCGTGGATCGCGCCGAGGTAAAGGCGCCGGCGAAAGCAGATCGTACGCGGCGGCCACTCCAGATGACTGGAGTGGCCGCCGCTTCTCCGGTGTGGCGCCTGCCCGTATGGTCAGCGCCGGGAGCCGCGCTCGCGATACATGCGCCGCTGTTCCTTGGCGATACCCCGCCACGCCTTCTCGCGCTCGGCCTGGAGCCGTTTGTCCGACCGCGCTTCCATCCAGGCGTTCTCCTTGCCCAGCTTGCGATAGCTGCGCACCCGCCGTTCCGGTATCTCGCCGGATTCGACGGCCGCGCGGACGGCGCAACCCGGTTCGGCGTCGTGGGCGCAGTCGGCGAACCGGCAGCCGGTGGCGAGTTCTTCGACATCGCTGAAGGTCCGGCTGATGCCCTCGGCCGCGTCCCACAGTCCGATGCCCCGCAGTCCGGGGGTGTCGATGAGGGTGCCGCCGGTGGGTAGCGGACGCAGTTCGCGGTGCACCGTGGTGTGCCGGCCCTTCTTGTCGGCCGCGCGCACCGTATCGGTGGCGAAGACCTCCGCGCCGAGCAGTGCGTTGGCGAGTGTGGACTTACCCGCACCGGACGGTCCCAGCAGAACCACCGTGCCGCTCAGTACCGCGACCAGTACATCGAGGCCGAGTTCGGCGGTCGCGCTGACCGCCAGCACCGGGGCACCAGGCGCCACGGCACGGACCTCGTCGAGCGGTAGATCCTCGGTGGTATCCGCCTTGGTGAGCACGACCACGGGCTGGGCGCCGCTCTCCCAGACCAGGGCGAGCATCCGTTCGATGCGCCCCAGATCCACATCGCCGTCGGCGGGCGCGCAGATCAGCACGGTATCGACATTGGCGGCCAGTACCTGGCTCTCCGACCGTCCGGACGCGGCGGAACGGGCGATGGCGGTACGGCGGGGCAGCAGGGCCCGGACATGCGAACGGGCGTCCAGGCTCACCCAGTCGCCGGTGCACAGACCGCTCACCGAGGAGTCCGCGCGCGGGCAGGTGGCCCGGGCGGGCCCGGTGGGGGTCACCACATCGCATTCGCCGCGATCCATCCGGACGATACGGGCGGGGACACAATCGGCGTCGAGGAGCGGGAGGTACTGCGCGGCTACGTTTTCTGTCCAGCCGAAAGGGACGAGTGGGTCGAAGTCGACCATGAGGGAGGAAATCCTTCGTCGGGCGCCGAGCCCGACCGGGCTCAGCGAGTGGAGTTCGAGAGGGAGAACGACGGGGCGGTACGAACCGGTGCGGTTCGCCGCGCCACGGCAATCCGGGTGACCGCCACGCTCTCCACCTCCTTCACGACTCGCTGTTGCCGGTTACTTTTACACGGCGCCCGCGTCCACGCAATCCTTTTTCCGCACCGTGCGCCCCAGGGCGGCGCCACTGCCCACGAATGCTCCCGAAGACGCTGTGGTCATCTCGTTCGAGCGATCGCGTAATCGCCGAGCCCGGGTTCGAGTAGATCGAAGACCCGCCCGGCTTCCTCGACCACTCTCGCCACGATGTGCTCGGGTGAGTGCTCGAGCATCGTCAGCTCCTGCGCCCGCTGGAACAGCAGGCGGTGTGCGGCGCCCAGCTGGGCGGCCGCGGCCCGGCGGGTGAGGTCGTCGCCGGGCAGGGCCGCGGCGAGTGCGTGTTCGCGGAGTTCGTGCAGTTCGCGCAGCCGCGCGACCAGGGTCGGGCTGTCGGTGATCATGCGGCAGAAGTCCGGGCCGGAGAAACCGGCGAGGGGGTCGGAACGCCGAGCGGCGGCGAGGTATTCGGTACGGAGGGCGGCCAGGGCGGAGGTGTCCCGAGCGCGGGCGTTCACCGTATCCGCGAGCGAGGTGACGAACTCCTGGTGGATGTCGAGCGCCAGATCCTCCTTGCGCGGGAAGTAGTTGGTCACCGTCTTCTTGGCGACCCGGGCGCGCGCGGCGATATCGGCGATGGTGGTCGCCTCGAAACCGTGCTCGATGAACAGGCGGGTCGCGTGGTCGGAGATCGATCGGCGGGTCTCGCGCTTCTTGGCCTCCCGCAGGCCCATCGACTCGGTATCCATAGGCCCAAGGTACAACGAGCGCAATTTCGGGTTGACATACTTTCTGCCACGAGCATAAATTTACTATCGACGTAAGTTTCGTGTCGGGAAGAGCGGGGCAGGCCGGATCGCTCGAGCGGGCGGGACCTTCGCCATCGCAGCGGACGAACGAGCCACGCCGGTGCCCCGGCGTCGGACGAGGAAGGCAGGGCGACGTGCGCAGAATTCGCTTCACCGAGCATCCGGAGACCGTCGAGGCGCCGCGGCCGGTTCCCGGCCCCGGACAGCTACTGGTCCGGACTCGGCTCGTGGGTGTCCACCTGGGCCTGGTGCGCATGCTGCGGACCGAGCGCGTCGCCGAACCCGGCGGCGAAATGGTGGGCGTCGTGGTCGAGATCGGCTCGGGGATGCCGGAGAGCTGGCTGGGCCAAGAGGTCGGTGGGGTGGTCCTGGAAGGTGTCTACGCCGAGTACGTCCTCGCCACTCCGGCTCTGGTGACCGAGCTACCCGGCGACGTGGACACTGCCGACGCGCTCGCCGTGGTGCGCGGCGGTTTGGTAGCGCTGGGGGCGCTGCGTGCGGCCGGACCACTCGCCGGGAAGTCGGTGCTGGTCACCGCGGCGGCGAGCGGGGCCGGTCATCTGGCCGTGCAGATCGCGCGAGCGTCGGGCGCCAGGCGGGTGGTCGGTGCGGTCGGTTCGGGCGGCAAAGCCGGCTTCGTCCGCGAATGCGGCGCGGACGCGGTGGTGACCTATGACCAGCCGTGGTCCGAACGGTTCGATGTGATAGCCGACGGAGTAGGCGGTGCGCTGGTGCCGCGGGCGGTCGAAGCGCTGGCGGCATATGGACGCCTGGTGGTGTTCAGTGCGGGCGGCGGCACCGTGGAGGCGGGAAGCCTGCTCGCGAACCACAAGAGCGTCACCGGTTTCTCGATGGGCCTGCCGGCGCGCACCGAGCCGGAACGGATCGAGAGCTATCGCCGGGAGCTGTGGCAGTTGCTCGCGGACGGCGCGGTTCGTCCACGGCACACGGTCTATCCGCTGGAACGGATCGACGCCGCCCTGGCCTCGGTCGAGGCGCGCCGGAACACCGGACGCGTCGCCATCCGGATGAGCGCCACCATCGGCTGATTCGGGCCGGGACCGGCGAGAGGAGACCGGCGGCCACCGGGCCGCCGTGTTCTCAACCGGTGACCAGTGGACGCCGCGGTACGCCGAAGAGTTCGGCGTCGCCGTGGGCGCGCTTGAAGTACAGGTGCGCGTCGTGTTCCCAGGTGATGGCGATACCGCCGTGCAGCTGAATGGTTTCCGCGGCGATGGTGGAGAACGATTCGGAGCACTGCCGGCGGGCGGCCCAGACGTCCTCGGCGGCCGACGGCGCGTCCTCGGCCACCGCGAAGCCGGCGGCCAGGGCGGCCGATTTCGCCGACTCGGCGAGTACGTACATATCGGCCATCCGGTGCTTGAGGGCCTGGAAACTGCCGATGGCCCGGCCGAACTGCACCCGGGATTTGGTGTACTCGACCGTGGCCTCCAGGCAGTATTCGGCCGCGCCCACCTGTTCGGCGGCGACCGCGGCCCACGCGACGCGGTGCAGCCGTTCGATGATCGGGGCGGGGTCCGCGTCACCCAGCCGGCGCGCGGGCGTCGCGGTGAACGAGATCTCCGACAGGGCGCGGGAGGGGTCCATGGCGGCGACCCGGCGCCGCTCGACACCGTCGACGCTCGGGTCGACCTCGAACAGTCCGGTTTCGGTGACCACGATCAGAGTGTCGGCTACGGTGCCGTCGAGCACGTAGTGGGCCGTACCGTCGAGGGTTTCTCCCTCGGCCCGCACCCCGAAGTCGTCCCAGCCACGGGCCGAGGCCCAGCAGACGGCGAGGGTGCGCCGGCCCTCGGCGACCTCGGGCAGCAGCCGCGCGCAGGCCTCTTCGTCACCGGAAAGCAGTACCGCCTGCACGCCCAGTACCGCCGAGCCCAGCATCGGCACATCGGCGAGCGTCCGGCCGAGTTCGCCCACCACCAGCAGGGATTCGACCAGGCCCGCGCCGAACCCGCCGAACTCCTCGGGTACGGCCAGCGCGGCCACGCCGACCTGTTCGCACAGCTGCGCCCACAACTGTGGGTCGTAGCCCAGGTCGTTGTCCATGGCCTTACGGACGCCGGCTCGCGCGTCACGTTTGGCCAGCAGTCCCCGGACCGCCGCCACCAGCTCCTGCTGTTCCTCGCTGATCATCTTTTCTCCCGTGGTTTCGGACGGATACCGGCAGCGCAACCGTGGCGTTCTCGCCGCTGCCTGCCGGTTCTCCGGTCAGGTGAGCGCGCCGGCCGGATCCGCGGCGGGCGCGGCGCGCAGCGCCTCGGCGATCCGGCCGCGGTGCAGATCCGGGGTGCCCCAGGCGGTGCGCAGTGCGGTGACCCGGGTCAGCCACAGCGACAGGTCGTATTCGGCGGTGTAGCCGATGGCGCCGTGCACCTGCAGCGCGGCACGGGCCGCCCGGTACGCGGCGTCGGCGCAGGCGACGGCCGCGGCGGAGGTGTCACGGGCCCGGTTGGTCGTCGCGGTGGTCAGCGCGGCCCGGTACAGCAGCGGTTCGGCGAGGTCGAGCCCGATGAGGACATCGGCCAGTTTCTGTTTGACCGCCTGGAATTCACCGATCGGGCGGCCGAACTGTTTGCGCTGTTTGACGTAATCGGTCGATGCGTCGAGCAGCGCCTTGCCCGCGCCGAGCAACTGGGCCGCGTTGGCCAGGGCCCCGGCGTCGAAAGCCGCCGCGACGGCCTCGGCGGCATGCGGTCCCTCGGCGAGGAGTTCATCGGACTCGACCGTGAACAGCCGGCGTGCGGGATCCACCGAGCGCACCGATTCGCCGACGACCCGTCCCGTGCCGATCCGGTCGCCGTCGGCCACCAGGACGAGATCGACCCGGTCGGCGTCCACGGCGATCGCCCGGCCGCCCCTACCGGTGAAGGCGACGGTGGCCGACACCGTGCCCTCGGAGATCCCGGGCAACCAGCGCCGGGCCGGTTCGGGGTCTGTGCCGGCGAGCGTTTGGAGCAGCGCGGGGACGGCGGCCGCCGACTCCGCCAGCGGCCCGGGTGCCGCCGCCCGGCCGATCTCGACGAAGGCCACCACCTGGTCCAGTGGTTCGGCGTCGAGACCGCCGAACTCCTCGGTGATGGTCAGGCCGAACGCTCCCGCGGCGGCCAGCTGTTCGATCAGTGTCCGGCCGGGCGCCGGATCGCCGGAGCTCCACGCCCGCACCGCGGCGGTCGTGGAACCGGACTCGAACAGTTTGCGGATACTGGCCCCGAAGTCCTGATGCTCCGGGCTGAGCGCGAATTTCATCGGTTGCTTCCCCTCGGTAGGCCGAGGAGCCGCTCGGCGATGATGTTGCGTTGGATCTCGTTGGTGCCGGCGTAGATCGGGCCCGACAGCGAGAACAGATAGCCGTCGGTCCAGCGGCTCGCCTGTTCGGCTTCGGGTCCGAGCAGGTCCAGTGCGGTTTCGTGCATGGCGATATCGAGTTCGGACCAGAACACCTTGGTGATCGACGATTCGGCGCCGAGCTTGCCGCCCTGGTCGAGCCGCGTGACCGTCCCGAAGGTATGCAGCCGATAGGCCTCGCTGCCGAGCCAGGCGTCCACCACCGCGTCGCGGGCCGCGGTGCCGGTATCGCCGCGTTCGGTCCACAGGTCGATCAACCGCTGCGCGGTCGCGCTGAACCGGCCGGGGCTGCGCAGCGAGAGACCGCGCTCGTTGCTGGAGGTGCTCATGGCGACCCGCCAGCCCTCGTTGGGGGCGCCGATCACATCGCTGTCGGGAACGAAGACATCGTCGAGGAAGATCTCCGCGAACCCGGGCTCTCCGTCGAGCTGGGGGATCGGGCGGACGGTGACGCCGTCGGCGTCGAGCGGGAACATCAGGTAGGTGAGGCCGCGGTGCCGCTCGGCGGCGGGGTCGCTGCGGAACAGGCCGAACGCCCGGTCGGCGAACGCCGCCCGGGAACTCCAGGTCTTCTGACCGCTGAGCACCCAGCCGCCCTCGGCGCGCCGGGCGGTGGAGCGGATACCGGCCAGATCGCTACCGGCCTCCGGCTCCGACCATGCCTGGGCCCAGATATCGTCGCCGCGGGCCATCCGCGGCATGATCCGCTCCAACTGCTCCGGGGTGCCGTGCTCGAACAGGGTGGGGGCCAGCAGGAAGATACCGTTCTGACTCACCCGGCCCGGGGCGCCCGCCGCGTAGTACTCCTGCTCGAAAAGCACCCATTCGAGCAGCGACGCGTCCCGCCCACCGAACTCGCGCGGCCACGACACCACCGACAACCGGGCCTCGGCCAGGGTGCGTTCCCAGGCGCGATGGGCTTCGAAACCGGCCTCGGTGTCCATAGACGGCAGCGGTTCCGCGGGCACGTTCGCGGCCAGGAATTCGCGGACCTCCCGCTGGAATTCCCGGGTGCCTTCGTCGAGATCGAGATCCATTCAGTCTTTCCCGTCCGTGTACTTCGCGTCGGCCGTACTCGCCTGCGCTTTCATGGTCCTGGCGTTCATACCGCCCAGGGAATCCGCTCCGACCTCGGCGTTGTGCGCGTGTGCGAAATGGTGGAGTCCGAATACCGAATCCATTCCGGCCCGCATTCCCATGAGGTCCTCGGACTGGTTGACCGCTTTCTTCGTCAACGCCAGCCCGAACTGCGGCATGGCGGAGATCTTCTCGGCCAGCGCCATGGTCTCCGATTCCAGGTCGGCGCGCGGCACGACCCGGTTGACCATGCCCCACTCCTTGGCCTGCGCGGCATCGAACCGGTCGCCGGTGTACAGGAATTCCTTGGCGGCCCGGGGACCCATCACCCACGGATGGGCGAAGTATTCGACACCCGGAATCCCCATGCGCACCACGGGGTCGGAGAAGAAGGCGTCGTCGGCGGCGACGATCAGATCGCAGACCCAGGCAAGCATGAGGCCGCCCGCGATACAGGCGCCCTGCACCATGGCGATGGTCGGCTTGGGGATCTCGCGCCAGCGGCGGCACATCCCCAGGTACACCTCCAGCTCGCGGGCGAACCGCTGATCACCGCCGGGGCGGTCGATATGGTCCCACCACAGCGCGGCCTTGTTCGGGTACTTCACATGATGGTCGCGTCCGGGGGTGCCCAGGTCGTGGCCCGCGCTGAAGTGCTTCCCGTTGCCGGCCAGCACGATGACCTTGACCTCGGGGTCCTCTACCGCACGCTCGAACGCGGCGTCGATCGCGTAGGTCATCACCGAGTTCTGGGCGTTGCGGTAGCCGGGCCGGTTCAGGGTGACCACCGCGATGGCGCCGCGGCGTTCGTAGGTCACCACATCGGGTTCGTGGGGAATGCTCCCGGCGGGGTTTGCGGCAGGGCTGTCCGACATTACGAATTCTCCTCACGTAGCCGGCGTTTGAGCACCTTGCCGCCGGCGTTGTAGGGCAATTCGTCGCGGAATTCGACGAATCGCGGCACCTTGAAATTGGCCAGCACCTTGGTGGCATAGGAGAACACCTGGTCCTCGCCGATCGCGGCACCCGGTTTCCGGACGATATAGGCCTTGCCCACCTCACCCATCCGGGTATCGGGCACGCCGATCACCGCGACGACGGCGACACCGTCCAATCCGGCCAGGGCCTGTTCGATCTCGGCCGGATACACATTGAATCCGCCGCTGACGTACATGTCCTTGAGCCGGTCGGTGATCTTCAGATAGCCGCGGTCGTCGATCACGCCGATATCGCCGGTGTGCAACCAGCCGTCCGCGTCGATCGTTCTGGCGGTGCTCTCCGGGTCGTCCAGATAACCGAGCATGACGTTGGGTCCGCGCAACAGGACCTCACCCGCGTCACTGAGTTTCAGTTCGAATCCGGCCATGGGGCGGCCGCTGGTGGCGGAGATGGTCTCGGCGTCGTCGTCGACCCGGCACATGGTGCCGAACCCGGTGGATTCCGAGAGCCCGTACGCGGTGAGCACCACATCGAAGTCCAGTTCCCGGCGCATCCGCTCCACCAGGACCACCGGTACCGGCGCCGCGCCCGTGACGGCCACGCGCAGGCTCGCCAGCCGGTACCCGTCACGGTCCGGGAAATCCAGGATGGACTGGTAGATGGTGGGCGGGCCGGGCAGGACGGTGATCTCCTCCTGATCGATGAGCCGCATGGTGGTCGGTACGTCGAAAACGATCTGCGGGACCATGGTCGCCCCGGTGAGCAGGCAGGCGATGATTCCGGCCTTGTAGCCGAAGCTGTGGAAGAACGGGTTGACGATCAGATAGTTGTCGTCGCTGTTGAGCGTCGAACATTCGGTCCAGCCGCGGACCGCGGACAAGGTCTGCCGGTGTGCGATCAGGACGCCCTTGCTGCGGCCGGTGGTGCCGGAGGTGAACAGGATGTCGGACAGGTCTTCGGGGCTGATCGATTCCGCCCGCTCGCGCGCCTGCTCGCGGGTGACTCCGGCGCCGGCCGCGGCCAGTTCGGACCAGTTCAGCGCGTCCTGCACGGGCTCCTCGGTGCCTTCGACCGGGAGCACGATCACGGTGCCGATCCGCAGGTCCGGCGCGGCCGCGCGCAACTCGGCGAGCCGGTCGCGTTTGAGGAAGGTGCCCGCGATGAACAAGCCCTTGGCGTCGACCCGCCGCAGCACATCGGCCACCTCGTCGGCGACGTAGCGGGTATTGAGCGGGACCAGTGTCGCGCCGGCGTAGTGGGCGCCGAGTGCGGCGATAACCCAGTGATGGGTATTGGGCGACCAGATGCCCACGCGGTCACCGGTCCGGATGCCGCGGGCGAGCAGGGCGCGTGCCACGTCCTGGACCTGTTCGAGCAATTGGATCCAGTCGAGCCGGACCGGTCCGTCGGCCAGCGCGGGCGCGGCGCCGTAGTTCTGGGCGGCGGCGTGCAGGGCCAGCGGAGTGGTGCGGTCCGTCGGTGGGGAGTGCGCAGGGGGTGTCACGGGTGTCCTCGATGTCGTGCGGCCGTGGGTGGGTGCGCGGTCTGCGAGTTGCGGTCTACAAAGCAAGTGCTTGGTAGGTTATCCTACCGGCGTGGGTGCTATCCAGACCTCAGAATCCGGTACCGGTCGCGACGGCGGACGGCAATCGGCCGAACACGCCGCCAGAGCGCGGCCTACGGCCGAACGGACCAGCGTGGCCGCCCTGAGCGATGGCGAATTCGCCGAGCAGGTGCGGAGCTGGCTCGACGAGCAGCTCAACGGTGAATTCCGGGAACTGCGCGGGCTGGGCGGCCCCGGCCGCGAACACGAGGCCTTCGACGAACGCCTGGAATGGGACCGCGCGCTGGCCGCCGCGGGCTGGACCTGCCTGGGCTGGCCGGTGGAATACGGCGGGCGCGACGCGAGCGTCGCGCAGCAGATCATCTTCCACGAGGAGTACGCGAAGGCGAACGCGCCCGCGCGGGTCTCGCACGTGGGTGAGGAACTACTCGGCCCGACCCTGCTGGCCTTCGGCACCGACGCCCAGCGCGACCGTTTCCTGCCGGGAATCCGCACCGTCACCGAACTGTGGTGCCAGGGCTACTCGGAACCGGGCGCCGGCTCCGATCTCGCCGCTGTCTCGACCTCCGCCCGCCTGGACGGCGACCAGTGGTCGATCAACGGGCAGAAGATCTGGACCTCGCTGGCGCATGTGGCCGACTGGTGCTTCGCGGTCTGCCGCACCGAACCGGGCTCGAAACGCCACAAAGGCCTCTCGTATCTGCTGGTGCCGATGGATCAGCCCGGTATCGAGGTCCGGCCGATCGTGCAGCTCACCGGCACCTCCGAATTCAACGAGGTGTTCTTCGACAACGCGCGCACCGATGCCGACCTGGTCGTGGGCGAACCGGGCGACGGCTGGCGGGTCGCGATGGGCACGCTGAACGTCGAACGCGGTATCTCCACGCTCGGCCAGCAGATCCGCTTCGCCCGGGAACTCGCGGCGATCGAGAACCTGGCCCGCGAGTCCGGCGCCCTCGACGATCCGCTGCTGGCGGAGAAGATAGATCGTGCCTGGGTGGGGCTGCGGGTGCTGCGCGCCCACGCGCTGCGCACCATGGCCGAGACCGCCGACGACGGCGGCCAGGCCTCGGTGGGCAAACTGCTCTGGGCCAATTGGCATCGCGGGCTCGGCGAACTCGCCATGGCGGTGCGCGGCGCCGCCGGACTCGTCGCCGCGGACGGTGATCTCGACGAATGGCAGCGGCTGTATCTGTTCACCCGCGCCGACACGATCTACGGAGGTTCGAACGAAGTGCAGCGCAACATCATCTCCGAGCGGGTGCTCGGTCTCCCTCGTGAGGCCCGGCAGTGAGCGGGCCGCTGTCGGTCGCGCCCCCGCAGACTCCGGCGCACAACCTGCTCACCGGCCGCCGGGCCGTGGTCACCGCGGCCGCCGGTACCGGGATCGGATCCGCGACGGCCCGCCGGCTGCTCGCCGAAGGCGCCGATGTGGTGGTCTCGGATTGGCACGAACGGCGGCTGGAGGCCACGCGTGCCGAATTGTCCGCGGAGTTCACCGACCGCAAGGTCGCCGCGATCGCCTGTGATGTCACCAGCACCGGACAGGTCGACGAACTGGTCCGTGGGGCGGCCGCGGCGCTGGGCGGCGTCGATATCTTCGTCAACAACGCCGGCCTCGGCGGCGAGACGCCGGTGGTCGATATGACCGACGAAGAGTGGGACCGCGTCCTCGACATCACCCTCAACGGCACCTTCCGCTGCACCCGGGCCGCGCTGAAGTACTTCCGCGACGCGAAACACGGCGGTGTGATCGTCAACAATGCGAGCGTGCTCGGTTGGCGGGCTCAGTACGGTCAGGCGCACTACGCCGCCGCGAAGGCCGGTGTGATGGCGTTGACCAGGTGCAGCGCGGTCGAGGCGGCCGAGCTGGGCGTCCGGATCAACGCGGTGTCGCCGAGCATCGCCCGGCACGCGTTCCTGGACAAGACCAGCTCCAGCGAACTGCTCGACCGGCTCTCCGAGCGCGAGGCCTTCGGCCGGGCGGCCGAACCGTGGGAGGTCGCGGCCACCATCGCGATGCTCGCCAGCGACTACACCACCTACCTCACCGGCGAGGTGGTCTCGATCAGCAGCCAGCGCGCCTGAGGGGAACCCGTGCGCGCGGTGTCGCCCGAGGCCACTTCGGTATCGGCCGATGATCGTGCCGGCGCCGGTGGGGGATTCGTGCGCCGGGGTCGGTACAGCCGGGCGCGGTGCTGTGCCCGCAAGGGGTTCGCGTGTCCCACGGAGGCCTGGATGAGCGGGTCAGACGCGGGTGAGCGCGAAGATACGCAGGTCCCGGTCGGTGCGGTGCCGGTAGGTGGCGTACGCGCCGGTGATCTCGACGAAACGCTGGAAGATGGATTCCGCCGCGGCACCCTCGACCGGGGTGGCGGTGACCGGAATGCGTTCTCCCGCGATGGCCACGGTCGCGCTCGGTTCGGCGAGGAGGTTGGCCGTCCAGGCCGGGTGGCGGGCGCCACCGAAGTTGCTGCCGATGACGTAGAGGGTGGCACCGTCGTGCACGCACAGCAGCGGCTGGGTGCGCGGCTGTCCCGATCGGCGACCCGTGGTGGTCAACAGGATCACCGGTGCCCCGATCGGCCCGAGCGCGGTGTAGCGGGCGCCGGTGCGTTCGAGTACCCGGCGGTCCAGCGGGGTGAGGGCCCGGACCAGCCAAGAGCCGAACTTCGTGCCGGCGAACCTGTCTGCCGCACGGGCCAGCGGGCTCTCCGGGGAACCCCACTGGCGGTGCGGGAACGGCGTCGTCATCCGGCGAATATACCGACGGCCCCGGTGCGCCCTCCGGTATGTGCCGGGCACGGCCCCGCTGACCTACGACTCGCGGCGATCGGCAGTTTTCCGATTCGGTCGCCGGAATTCGGTATCCGGCGGAACCGGTTCCCGATACCGGCCGTCCAAATAATCGGAAGCAGTGCGGAATTCGTATCTCTTCCGCGACGTGGGCCCGAGGGGTCCGGCTCCGACAGGGAGGGGGGAGCCGGAAACCTCGGGTCCGCCGGTCGCGCACGGCCCATGGACCAAGCAAATGCTTGGTTGTATCATGGCGGGGTGACCGCACCCGACCCCTCGAAATCGGCCCGGCGAACCGAACTACTCGATATGGCGGCAGAACTGTTCGCCGAACGGGGGGTGCGCGCCACCACGGTGCGTGATATCGCCGACGCGGCGGGCATCCTCTCCGGCAGCCTGTACCACCACTTCTCCTCGAAAGAGGGGATGGTGGACGAGATCCTGCGCGGATTCCTCGACGAGCTGTTCGGACGCTACCGCGAGATCGTCGCCGCCGGGCCGAATTCGCGTGCCACGCTGGAAGCCCTGGTGCTGGCCTCCTACGAGGCCTTCGACCGATCCCATGCGGCGGTCGCCATCTACCAGTCCGAGGCCAAACGCCTGCTGGCCGCCGAACGTTTCGCCTACATCGACGACTACAACCGCGAATTCCGTGAGCTCTGGCGCCGCGTCCTCACCAGCGGCGTCGCCGACGGCAGCTTCCGCCCCGAACTCGATATCGACCTGGCCTACCGCTTCCTGCGCGACACGGTCTGGGTCGCGGTCCGCTGGTACCGGCCCGGCGGCGGGTCGATCACCGTCGACACGCTCGCCAAGCAGTACCTCACCATCGTGCTCGACGGGCTCACCGTGCCGGGCCACACCGATTAGGAGAAATTCCATGGCAACAGCTGCCCGCCGCCCCTATGCACCGTTGCGTGAGGCGTATGTGATCGATGCGGTGCGAACCCCGGTCGGGAAGCGCGGTGGTGCGCTGGCGGAGGTCCATCCGGCCGATCTCGGCGCGGCCGCGTTGCAGGGCCTGCTCGGCCGCAATTCGATCGACCCCGCCCGGGTCGACGATGTGATCGTCGGCTGCGTCGACAATGTCGGCCCGCAGGCCGGCAATATCGGCCGGACGATATGGCTGACCGCCGGATATCCGGAAGAGGTCCCCGGCGTCACCGTGGACCGGCAGTGCGGGTCCAGCCAGCAGGCCATCAACTTCGGCGCCCAGGCCATCATGAGCGGTACCGCCGAGGTCATCGTGGCCGGCGGGGTGCAGAACATGAGCGCTGTCCCGATCTCCGCGGCCATGATCGCCGGCAAGGAGTACGGCTTCGATTCGCCGTTCGTCGGCGCCAAGGGCTGGGATCACCGCTACGGTACCGGCGAGGTCTCGCAGTTCCGCGGCGCGCAGTTGATCGCCGAGAAGTGGGGGATCACCCGCGAGGAGATGGAGCAGTGGGCGCTGCGCAGCCACGAGCGCGCCCGCGCCGCCATCAAAGCGGGCCGGTTCGACAACGAGATCGTGCCGGTGGGGGATTTCTGGATCGACCAGGGTCCGCGCGAGACCAGCCTGGAGAAGATGGCCTCGCTGCCCGCGCTGGAAGAGGGCAGCCCGCTGACCGCCGCGGTCGCCTCGCAGATCTCCGACGGCGCCAGCGCCACCCTGCTCGCCTCGGAGTGGGCGGTCGAGGAATACGGTCTCACCCCGCGTGCCCGCATCATCCATGTCAGCGCCCGCGGCGCCGACCCGCTGTACATGCTCACCGCGCCGATCCCCGCCACCAGGTGGGCGCTGGAGAAGATCGGCCTGACGATCGACGATATCGACGTGGTCGAGATCAACGAGGCCTTCGCCCCCGTGGTGCTGGCCTGGTTGAAAGAGACCGGCGCCGACCCGGAAAAGGTGAACGTGAACGGCGGCGCGATCGCACTGGGCCATCCGCTCGGCGCGACCGGCGCGAAACTCTTCGCCACCCTGCTGAACGAACTGGAGCGGATCAACGGCCGCTACGGCCTGCTCACCATCTGCGAGGGCGGCGGCACCGCCAACGCCACCATCATCGAGCGGCTCGACCGCTGACGATGTGGTGGCGGCAAGGCCGCCACCACATCGTCTCTGTCAGTGGGCCCCGGACCGGCACGTTGGCCCAGCCGGCGACATCGGTGACCGTGGCCCGGCGCAGACCTGCCCGGTCCACGGTGTACTCGGGCATCACGTCGAGCAGTGCGTCCAGTGCGATCCGGCCTTCCAATCGGGCGCGGCACCCAGGCAACCGTGGATGCCGACCTTCCTCGCGCAGTTGCGGCATGTGGCGGGTATCCCATCGGACGGCCTGGAAATAGATAGTTAGCCTATGTAATAATATTTGGGTGCAGTCGAACCCGGTGACCGATGTGGACGACACCGTCGTCGATCTACTGGTCACCGCGGGTCGGCTCACGCGCGCGGCGGGAATGCTCAGCGTCGACGACCTGCCGCGTGCCACCGTGCGCGCACTGGCAGTGCTCGAGGAACACGGTTCGCTGCGGGTCAGCGAATTCGCTCGAATCGATCGCACGTCGCAACCCACGGCGACCGCGCTCATCGCCCGCCTGGTGGGGGAGGGATACGCCTCCCGGCACCGTGACCCGGACGATTCGCGCGCGGTCGTCGTCCAACTCACACCGGCCGGGCGTGCCCGGCTCGCCGCCACCCGCGCCTCCATGCGCGAGGCGCTGTCCGGCCCGCTACCCGGCTTCGACGCCGAACGCTTGACCGGACTCGCAGCCGAGCTACGGGAGCTGCTGGCGGCGATCCGGGAATCGGCCGGGCACCACACGCAATCGAGGAAAGACCGATGAGCACCACGACCAGGACGGCCACCGAGCCGGACAGTACAAGCGCGTCAGGCCCGCGGGCGGTAGCGCAGCGTGACCACGCAGGGCCCGGGCAGCCGAAGGCGGTCTGGGCCGTCGCCTTCGCAAGCGTTATCGCGTTCATGGGCATCGGCCTGGTCGATCCGATTCTCAAACCCATCGGTGAACAGCTCCACGCGTCGCCGTCGCAGGTATCGCTGCTGTTCACCAGCTATATGCTCGTCACCGGTGTCGCCATGCTGGTCACGGGCGTGGTCTCCAGCCGGTTCGGCGCGAAGAAGACGCTGCTCGCCGGCCTCGCGCTGATCATCGTGTTCGCGGCCCTGGCCGGTATGTCGGGGACGGTCGACCAGATCGTCGGCTTCCGCGCGGGCTGGGGGCTCGGGAACGCTCTGTTCATCGCGACCGCGCTGGCCACCATTGTCGGTGCCGCCAGCGGCGGGGTCGCGCGCGCGATCATCCTCTACGAGGCGGCGCTGGGTATCGGTATCGCCACCGGGCCGCTGCTGGGCGGCGTGCTCGGCGGGATCAGCTGGCGCGGGCCGTTCTTCGGTGTGTCCGTGCTGATGGCCGTCGCCTTCATCGGGATCGTCGTGCTGCTGCCCGAGGGGCCGAAAGCCGCGAAACCGACCTCACTGGCCGCGCCGTTCAAGGCGCTGCGCCACCGCGGCCTGCTGGTCGTGAGCATTACGGCGCTGCTGTACAACTTCGGTTTCTTCACCCTGCTCGCCTACACCCCGTTCCCGCTGGACATGGGCACCTACGCGATCGGCTTCATCTTCTGCGGCTGGGGCATCCTGCTCGCCGTGGCCTCGGTCTTCTTCGCGCCCAA
The DNA here is from genome assembly GCF_046764065.1 of Nocardia sp. NPDC002869. NCBI lineage: Bacteria > Bacillati > Actinomycetota > Actinomycetes > Mycobacteriales > Nocardiaceae > Nocardia > Nocardia sp. NPDC002869. Next base: position 1,810 of record NZ_JBKOOL010000095.1, on the reverse strand, counting down.
ACTGCAGCACCGTTTCGGCACGCTGCCCATGATCGCGGTGGCGGTCGGGCTGTTCGCCGCGGATCTGGCGGTGATGGCATTGTTCGCCGAGCACAAGCCGGTGCTGATCGCCGGCGTCGTCCTCGCGGGTCTGTTCCTCGGCGTCAACAACACGCTGATCACCGAGGCCGTGATGATCTCCGCCCCGGTGGAACGCTCGACCGCGTCGGCGGCCTACAGCTTCGTCCGCTTCGCGGGCGGCGCCGCCGCACCGTGGCTGGCAGGCAAACTCGGTGAGACCAGCGTTTCGCTGCCGTTCTGGGTGGGCGCTGTCTGCACCGCCGTCGGTGTGGTGGTGCTGCTGGCCGGCCGCTCGGCACTGGCCCATATCGACGACCACCACCCCGCTCCCCACAGTGTGGAGGAAGCGCAGGCGGTCACGGTCGGTGACTGACCTCCACAAGAGGTCTTCCGCGGGCCCCGCCGACAGGCGGGGCCCGCTCTTTTCGTGACCATCCGGACAACCTACCCGGCGTAGGGTCGGGGAGTATGACCGAAGCACAGCGAGACGAGGTCCGGGTCGAGACGATTCAGAAGCGCGTGCGGGTCTACCTCGGCGGACATCTGGTCGCCGATACCGTCCGCCCCGCGCTGGTCTGGGAGAACCCGTATTACCCGGCCTACTACATTCCGGTCGGCGATCTGCGCGCGAAACTCGAGTTCGACGGCAGCACACGCACCTCGGCCCGCTTCGGGGAGGCGACCGGTTACAACGTCGTCGTGGACGGCACCACGGCCGCCGACGCCGCACTGCGCTACGCGGATCCGCCGTTGCACGAGCTGGTGCGGTTGGACTGGGACGCGATGGACGAATGGTTCGAGGAGGACGAGCCGATCTACGTCCACCCGCGTAACCCGTACTCGCGCGTGGATATCCTGGCGAGCTCCCGGCATGTGCGGGTGGAACTCGACGGTGTGACCGTGGCCGATTCGCGGTCCCCGCGGATCCTGTTCGAAACCGGGCTGCCCGCCCGTTTCTACCTGCCGCTCACCGATATCAGAATGGACCTGCTGCGGCCGTCGGACACCCACACCAGCTGTCCGTACAAGGGCAATGCCGACTACTGGAACATCCGCGTCGGCGAGACCGAGCATCCGGATCTGGTGTGGATCTACCGGACCCCGACCCCGGAGAGCCAGAAGATCGCGGGGCTGGCCTGTTTCTACAACGAGAAGGTCGATATCTATATCGACGGTGAGTTGCAGGAGCGGCCGCGGAGTCCGTTCGGCTGAGAAAGTGTTGGGGAACCCGGCGGTGTAAGGGCGTGTCGCTCATGCTATTCGGGGTGTTGGGTCGATGATGTCGGCTGGTGTGCCCGTGTTCGTGTAAGCCTGCCTATGACTCGTCGTTGACCGATGACCAGTGGGTGGTGATCGAACCGCTGCTACCGGCCGCCCCGAGCCGGAGCCTGGGTGGCCGGCCCCGGGTGCATTCACGGCGTCTGTTGGTCGACACTGTCTTGTATGTGCTGGTCACCGGGTGTGCGTGGCGGTTGGTGCCCCACGATCTGGCGCCGTGGAACACCGCCTACAAGGTGTTCGCGGCCTGGACCGCTGATGGCACGTGGGCGCGGGTGCACGAGGAATTGCGTGGCCGGGTCCGTGAGCAGGACTGCCGTGACCCGCAGCCGTCGGCGGCGGTGCTGGACTCCCAATCGGTGCGTAGTCATCAAGGGGGTGAGCAGATCGGCTACGACGCCGGCAAGCGGGTGCGGGGCCGTAAACGGCATCTGCTCGTCGATACCGGTGGGTTGCTTTTGCGTGGGCTGGT
>NZ_JBKOOL010000094.1:0-22592 GCF_046764065.1 Nocardia sp. NPDC002869 | reverse complement strand
CCTCGAAGTGCATGCGCCGCAGGCGCGAGTCTCGAGGCCGAAACGGCGAGACCAAGGGGGGCCTCAACCCCGCGCCGCCGCAGGCGGCGCCAAAAAACACAGCACCTTCACGATCAAGCCCACGTCCCCCACCATCCCGAGCAAGCCCACGCTCTCGCCATACCGATCAAGCCCACGCTCTCGCCATACCGAGCAAGCCCACGCTCTCGCCATCCCGAGCAAGCCCACGCTCTCGCCATCCCGAGGAAGCCCACGCTCTCGCCTCTACCGCAAAGCCCACGCCACATCTCCAGGAGCAAACCTTGACACAGGTGCGAGACGGAGCTCGCTGGTGAAGAGGTGACACAGGTCGGCGCAGGGATACACGAGGCGGGACGGGCCGCACCTCATACCGATGCTTCACGGGCGAACCGGTATCGCGGCAGTCCCACCACCCGACCTGTTCCGGCTCGAGACCGTCCGAGAGCTACCTACCGCAACATCTCCGCGACCAGGAAGGACAGCTCCAGCGACTGCTGAGTGTTCAACCGCGGATCGCAGGCCGTCTCGTACCGCCCGGACAGGTCGAGGTCGGAGATGTCCTGGGCCCCGCCCAGGCATTCCGTCACGTCCTCGCCGGTCAGTTCGATGTGCAGGCCACCGGGATGGGTGCCGAGTGCGTGGTGGACCTCGAAGAAACCCTGTACCTCGTCGACGATGCGGTCGAAGTGCCGGGTCTTGAAACCGGTCGAGGATTCGTGGGTGTTGCCGTGCATCGGGTCGCACTGCCAGATCACCTGGTGGCCGGTCGACTGGACCTTCTGCACGATCGCCGGGAGGATCTCGCGGACCTTCGTATTGCCCATTCGGGAGACCAGAGTCAGCCGGCCGGGCTCATTGTTCGGGTCGAGCCGTTCCACATACTCCACCGCCTGTTCCGGGGTGGTGCTCGGCCCGATCTTCACGCCGATCGGGTTGGACAGCAGCTCGGCGAAGGCGATATGCGCGCCGTCCAATTGGCGGGTGCGCTCCCCGATCCACAGGAAATGCGCGGAGAGATCGTAGAGGGCCGGGTCACCGGCCGAGTTGTGCGCGAGCCGCAGCATGGCGCGCTCGTAGTCCAGGACCAGGGCTTCATGGGAGGCATAGATCCGGGCCGACTGCAGACTGGGGTCGGTGACCCGGCAGGCGGTCATGAATCGCAGACCGCGATCGATCTCGCCGGCGAGCGCCTCGTAGCGCGCACCGGCCGGGGACTGTGCGACGAAATCCCGGTTCCAGTCGTGCACCTTGTGCAGATCGGCCATGCCGGCGTTGGTCAACGCCCGGACCAGGTTCATCGCGGCACTGGCGTTCGCATAGGCGCGCACGAGGCGGGAAGGGTCGTGTTCCCGGACGGCCGCATCGGCGACCAGGGAGTTGACCATATCGCCGCGGTAGGACCTCAAACCGAGGGCGTCGGTATCGGAGGATCGGGGTTTGGCGTACTGCCCCGCGATCCGCGCGACCTTGACCACCGGCAGGCTGGCCCCGTACGTGAGCACCACCGCCATCTGCAGCAGGGTGCGGATATTGCCGCGGATATGCGGCTCGGTGTTGTCGGCGAACGTTTCCGCGCAGTCGCCGCCCTGCATGAGAAATGCCTCACCGCGCGCTACCTCGGCGAGCCCTTTCCGCAGCTCGTCGACCTCCGCGGGGATGCAGATCGGCGGCACGCTCTCCAGCACCGTGCGCATGTTCGCCGCCTGCTCCGGGTCCCAGGACGGCTGCTGCAACGCGGGGCGCGAGAGCGCGTCGTCGAGCTGTTTTCGCAGGTCACTGGGCAACGGCGGAAGCTCGGGCAAACGGTCGATGGGAACGTCGACGGTCCAGTTCACTCTTCCAGGATACGTTGCCGGGTTTATCGCCCCGCCTCCGGCAGGGCTGGTCGCGGCCCTGGCGACCGCGCGGCGGCGACCGGCCGTCCGGAGCGGGCGGAGGCTGCGCGGGACCGGCCCCTCGACCGGCCTGGGTAGGCTCACATCACTTGTTCGCAGCCGATGGGAACCCACCTTTTGAGATATTTCTACGATGCGGAGTTCATCGAGGACGGCCATGTGATCGATCTGGTGTCGATCGCGTTCGTCTGTGAGGACGGGCGTGAGTTCTACGCGGTGTCCTCGGAGTTCGACGCCGGCCGCGCGGGGCCCTGGGTCAGCAGATATGTGCTGCCGAAGCTGCCGCCGCGGACTTCTCCGCTGTGGCGGACCAGAGAGCAGATCCGCGAGGATCTGTACCGTTTCCTGATTCCGCGTCCGACCGTGGCGCCGGAGTTGTGGGCGTGGGTTGCCGCCTACGACCATGTGGTGCTGTGCCAGCTGTGGGGGTCGATGGTGGATCTGCCCTCGGCGCTGCCCCGCTACACCAACGAGTTACGCCAGCACTGGGAGGCGCACGGCCGGCCGGAACTGCCGCCGCCGCCGCGGGACGCCCACGACGCGCTGGCCGACGCCCGGCACAATCTCGCCAAATTCGAGGCCATCGAGGCAGCTCGCCGGCTCGCACGGTAGCGCCCGGCCGAGCCGGCCCGGCTCCGGAAACAACACAGGCCCCCTGTTTCCAGGGGGCCTGTGTGCGGTGCGGTACGGGTCAGTGCCCGTGCTGCCCGTTGCTGCCGTTGGAGCGGGCGTCCTCCTGTACTCGTTTGAGTACGGAGATCTGCCGGTGCTCTTCTTCCAGCTCGTTCGCGAAATGCTGTTCGCTCTCCCCGCGCGGGTCGGGCCGCAGGAAGCTGCCGGTACCCGGCCGACCGGACGAACCCAGCTGGTTCATCTTCTTGGGCACCACGGCGCCCTGGTATTCCAGCGGGAGCGGGTGGCCGTGCGAGTCCACCGGGCCCAGCGGCTGGTGCACCTCGATGTACTCACCGTGCGGCAGGCGCTTGATCACGCCGGTCTCGATGCCGTGCTCGAGGACCGCGCGGTCGCTGCGCTGCAGGCCGATGCAGAACCGGTAGGCGATGAAGTACGCCACCGGCGGCGCGACGAGCAGGCCGATACGACCGATCCAGGTGGTCGCGTTCAACGAGATATCGAACTTGAGCGCCAGGATGTCGTTGACGCAGGACAGCGTGAGCACCACGTAGAAGGCGATGGCCATCGCACCGATGGCGGTGCGGACCGGGACGTCCCGCGGACGCTGCAGCAGATTGTGCCGCGCCGTATCGCCGGTCAGCCTCTTCTCGATCCAGGGGTAGGCGATCAGCACCACGAACACCAGGCCCATGATCAACGCGACCCAGAACACCGCGGGCACGGTGTAGCGGCCCAGGTACAGCTCCCACGGCGGCATCAGACGAGCCAGGCCGTCGGTCCACATCATGTAGAAGTCGGGCTGGGAACCGGCCGAGACCTGCGACGGGTTGTACGGGCCCAGGTTCCAGATCGGGTTGATCTGCAGCACACCGCCCATGATCGCCACGAAGCCGAGGGTGAACGCGAAGAACGCGCCCTGGTCGGCGGCGAACACCGGGACGATACGGGCACCGACCACGTTGTTCTCGGTGCGGCCCGGCCCCGGGAACTGGGTGTGCTTCTGGTACCAGACGATGGCCACGTGCGCCGCGATGAGCGCCAGCATGATGCCCGGGAACAGCAGCACATGCGCGATGTAGAGGCGCGGGATGATGATCTCGCCGGGGAAGTCGCCGCCGAACATCAGCCAGTGCAGCCAGGTGCCGACCACCGGGACACCGATGGTGATACCGGAGAACGCGGCGCGCAGACCGGTGCCCGACAGCAGGTCGTCGGGCAGCGAGTAGCCGAAGAAGCCCTCGAACATCGCCATGATCAGCAGCAGCGAGCCGATCACCCAGTTCGCCTCGCGCGGTTTGCGGAACGCGCCGGTGAAGAAGATGCGGAACAGGTGGATGATGATCGAGGCCGCGAACAGCAGCGCCGCCCAGTGGTGCACCTGCCGGACGAACAGACCGCCGCGCACCTCGAAGGAGATGTTGAGGGCGGTCTCGTAGGCCCGCGACATGCCGACACCGCGCAGCGGCTGGTAGGCGCCGTCGTAGGTGACGTGCGCCATCGACGGGTCGAAGTACAGCGTCAGGTACACACCCGACAGCAGCAGGATGATGAACGCGTACAGCGCGATCTCACCCAGCAGGAACGACCAATGGGTGGGGAACACCTTGTTGATCGATCGCTTCATGAAGGCGGCGGCGCGGTAGCGCTCGTCCACTTCGTTGGCTTGTGCCGCAAGTTTGCGGCCGACAGCCTCTCCAGCACTCATGATCGACGCTCCCAGAAGGCCGGGCCGAGGGGTTCGATGAAGTCACCGTTGGCGACCAGGTACCCCTCTGAGTTTACGGTGATCGGCAACTGCGGCAGCGCTCGGGCAGCAGGACCGAAGATCGGCTTGCCCCATTCGGTCGCGGAGAACTGCGACTGATGGCAGGGGCACAGGATCCGGTTGGTCTGCTGTTCGAACAGCGAGGTCGGGCAGCCGAGGTGGGTGCAGATCTTCGAGTAGGCGAAGTAGTCGCCGAAGTTGAAGCTCTCCTGACCCTTACGTTTGATCGCGTTCTTCGCGTCCTCGGTGCGCAGCCGGATGAGCATCACGGCGTTGCGGATGCCGCGCAGCGACTGCAGGGTGGCGTGCTCGTCGCCGCGCCAGGATTCCTTCCACGGGAAGACCGTCTCCATGGCGCCCGCGTCCAGATCCTCGGGACGCACCAGCACGATGTCCTGCGGACGGCCGGTATCGCGACGGATGTAGACGGTTTCGCCCGGGTAGTCCGGGGTCCACCCCGACACCCACAGCGGCGACTTCTCGCGCTGTGCCCACGGGTTCTTCACCATGCCGCCCACGAACACCAGCAGCGCGCCGATGCCGAGGATGCCGACGCCGGCGCCGGCGGTCCGGGTGATGAGCTTGCGGCGGCCCAGAGTGGAGGTGTCGAGGGCGTCGCTCAGTTCGGCCGCCAGCGTCCGCCGGTCGACCTCGCTGGACTTGCCGTCGTGCCGGTCCTGGACCGACAGTTCCGCGGGAATGAACTTCTTCCGGATCAGCACCACGGCGATACCGATGGCCAGGATCGAGATACCGAAGGTCAGGCCGTAGAGCGGAGTGGTGAGCGAGTACAGGCCGTGCCCGTCGTCTTCCTTGCCCTTGTAGTGCCAGGGCCAGAACAAGAAGACACCCACCAGGGCGGCCGCGGCCAGACCGGAGATCGCGAACCACAGCGCGACCTGCCGTTCGGCACGTTTCTCGGCCCGGGTGCCCGGCACCGGCCAGCGTTCCCGGCGGTAGGCGACCTCCACGCCGTCGCGGGCGGTGCCGAGGGCTACCAGCTCTTCCCGCGACATCGCGTCCAGTTCGGCCTCGGTCGGTTCCGCCGGGGTCGCGGCCGGGGAATCTTTGTCCAGGCGACCCATCTCGTTTCGCTCCTGTTCTTCACTCATGGCTTAGGTCCTCGATCCGATCCAGATCGCCGCACCGACCACGGCCACGATGCCGAGGGTCCACATGGCCAGCGCTTCGGTGGCGGGACCGAAACCGCCCAGGCCCCAGCCGCCCGGCGGCTTCGCCTCGGCCGAGTCCTTGACGTAGGCGATGATGTCGCGCTTCTCCTCCGGCGACAGCTGCCGGTCGGAGAATTTCGGCATGTTCTGGGGGCCGGTGACCATGGCGGTCCAGATCTGCGCCTCGGTGGCCGGCTCCAGCGGCGGGGCGAACTTGCCCGAGGACAACGCGCCACCACGGCCGGTGAAGTTGTGGCAGGACGCGCAGTTCATGCGGAACAGCTCGCTACCGCGACCGATATCCGCACCACGCAACGATTCCTGCGCGATCTCACCGTTGGCGTCGCGCAGCACCGTCGGGCCGCCGCCGTTGGCCGCCACATAGGCGCCCAGGGCGTCGGTCTGGTGCGCGTCGAACTTCGCGGGTTTGCGCTCGGCCTGCGCTTCGTTACGAGTCATCGGCATACGCCCGGTGGACACCTGGAAGTACACGGCCGCCTCGCCGACACCGATCAGGCCGGGACCGCGGTCGGCCACACCTTGCAGGTTGGCGCCGTGGCAGGTGACGCAGGAGGTCTCGTACAGCTGCTGACCCTCACGGATCAGCGCCACCGAATCCTCGTTCGCCGTGGCCACCTGCGGCTCGGGGGTGAGCGCCGAGGCGAGGAAACCGGCTCCGACGAGACCCACCATGAGCGCGAGGCCACCCGCTATCCGTCGACGGACGCGGCGCTGCCTGCGCTTTTTGCTGGCCTCGCCGTGCCCACCGCTGGCGGGCGCTGGCGCTGTCGGGGGCGATGAACTCATCTGTGTCCCTTTGGAGTAGACGGAACCTGGTGGGCTGTTGACGTGTGCACCCGCGCTACGCCTGCGTCGTCACGCTGCGCTACCTCCTCCGGCGCCGACGCTCGGGTGCAGGTCGGCGTCACCGGACGAAGTAGATCGTGGCGAAGAGCCCGATCCACACGATGTCGACGAAGTGCCAGTAGTACGAGACGACGATCGCGGCGGTGGCCTGCGCAGGTGTGAACTTGCTCATCGCGGTGCGCGCGAGCAGGAACAGGAACGCGATCAGACCGCCGATGACGTGCAGGCCGTGGAACCCGGTGGTGATGTAGAACACCGATCCGTAGGAGCTGCCGGAGATCGAGGTGCCCTCCGCCACCAGGTGGTAGTACTCGTAGCCCTGACCGCATACGAAGAACGCGCCCATGAGGAACGTGACGACATACCAGCGGCGCAGCCCGAACACGTCACCGCGTTCGGCCGCGAACACGCCCATCTGGCAGGTGAACGAGGAGGCGATCAGCACGGCGGTGACCGGAATGGCCAGCGCCATGTTCAGCTCGGTCGGCGGCATCGGCCACTCGGGCGCCTGACTTCGCGCGACGAAGTACATAGCGAAGAGGCCGGCGAAGAACATCAGCTCGCTGGACAGCCAGATGATGGTACCGACGCTGACCATGTTGGGCCGGTTCAGCGAATGCACACGCTGAGTTATGGCCGATCCTGAGGTACCTACTGCGGTCGTCACGGGGGTAAGTATGACTCTTCGTAGTACGACAGTCGAAGTCGGGTTCCAAACTCGATCATCCGTGTCGTGATCGACCGGCCCCGTGTGTCTCTCGGGACAGTTCGGCGTGTCGGCCGCTCCCCCGTCGCGCAGGCCCCGCCAGCAGCGCCGATGACGTCGTGCGGTGCGCCCGGCGGTAGGCGGTTTAGGGTGTGCACAACCGTTCGGTCACAGATATCGGTGCGACGAGGAGATTGAGATGAGCGTGCGCAGCTGGCCCCAGATGCTCGGGGCGCTCGCCGACGGACAGGACCTCACCGCGGACGATACGACCTGGGTGATCGACGAGATCTTCACCGACAACTCCACCGCGGCGCAGATCGCCGCGTTCGGGGTGGCGATGAAGATCAAGGGCCCGACCCCCGCCGAGCTGGCCGGTATGGCCCACGGCATGCTCGGGCACGCGCGACTGGTGAAGATCGACGGTGACGCGGTGGACATCGTCGGTACCGGTGGCGACCGCTCCGGCTCGGTGAACATCTCGACCATGTCCTCGATCGTGGTCGCGGCGGCCGGGGTGCCGGTCGTCAAGCACGGTAACCGGGCCGCGTCCTCCAAGAGCGGCGGCGCCGATGTGCTCGAGGCCCTCGGGGTGAAGCTGACCCTGGGACCCGAGTCGGTGGCACGCTGTGTGCGCGAGGTCGGTATCGGATTCTGTTTCGCGCCGCTGTTCCACTCCGGTCTGCGTTTCGCCGGCCCGGCACGGAAACAGATCGGGATCCCGACCGTCTTCAATGTGCTGGGCCCGCTCACCAATCCCGCCCAACCGCGCGCCGGCCTGGTGGGATGCGCGTTCCCGGACCTCCTGGCGACCATCGCCGGAGTGTTCGCCGAGCGGGGCGCCGGTGCGCTGGTGGTGCGCGGCCGGGACGGCCTGGACGAGATCACCACCTCCGATGTCACCGATGTCTTCGTGGTCGCCGACGGGGTGCTCCGGGAAGCCGTGATCGATCCGGCCCGGCTCGGGATGCCCCGGGTCCACCTGGACGAGCTGCGCGGTGGCGACGCCGAGGTGAACGCGGGGGTGGCCCGCGACGTGCTGGCGGGCAATCCGGGCGCGGTACGCGACGCGGTCCTGGTGAACTCCGCCGCCGCCATCACCGCCTACGACCTGTCCCGCGGTGCGGACACCGGCGCCGAACTCGACGATCATCTGATGGCCGGGATCGAACGAGCGGCCACCGCGATCGACAGCGGGGCGGCTGCTGCCCTGCTGGACCGCTGGGCGGCGCTCACCCGGACCCTCGGCGACGACTGAGCCGCCCGGCTCACTCGCCGATCGAGAAACCGGCCTCGATATCGGCGCGCGAATACGATTTGAACGCGATATGCGTGACCGTGCGCTGGACGCCGGCGACCTTGTCGATCCGCGCGGTGACCACCTCGGCCACCTCCTCGTGGTCGCGGACCCGCACCAGCGCGATCAGATCGACGTCGCCGGCACACGAGTACACCTCGGTCACGCCCTCGGTATCGGCCACCGCCTGCGCGGTCTCGGGTATGCGCCCGTTGTCGGCCTGGATCAGAACGATGGCGGTAATCATGGGAACAGCCTAAGCATGGCGTCGACCGGTCAGCCGCGCTGTTCGTCGTAGGACTCGGCGGCGCGGGCCGCGTCCGCGGCGGCGTCGGCGGCCTCGGCCCAGCCGATCCAGCGGCCCGCGCCGCGGGCGGGTTCGGCGTAACCGTCGGTGGTGCGCACGATCCGCACGCCGGGGCGATCGAGCCAGCGCGCGATCACCGCGACCTCGTCCGGGGACGCGCCCAGCAGGGGCGGTAGCCGGAGATCGGCGCTGGTGAGGGGCAATTCGTCCGTGGCCGGCTCCCCGGGCTCCGGCCCGGGGAGGCGCACGGTCTGCGCGGCGGCGACGAGCTGCTCGACCACCGGCATCGGCGGGACGCCGCGCGCGGCCGTGGCCGCCCCGGCGAGGCGGCCGTGCCGGACGACGGCGAATTCCCAGCCGCCGGCACCGTCGGGATGCGCGGCGATCAGTTCGGCTGGCCGGGCCACCGCGGCCAGCCGCTGGGTGCGGCGCAGCGCGCGGATGAGGGCCGCGGTCCGGTCCCGCAGCCGGGCCGCGGATTCGTACTGCTCGTTCGCCGCGTAGTCCTCGATCCGGACCAGCAGGGCATGGACCGCGGCATCGTCGGCTCCGGTGAACAGGGCGCGCGCGGCCGCGGGGGCAGCCGCGTAGGCCGCCGCGGCCCGCGGCGCGGGCGCCGCGGCCGGGCAACCGCCGACGGCCTCCGGCGCACAGGTGTGCAGGGCCGTCCGGGACAGGCGGGTGGTGCAGGTGCGCAGACCGCAGCACTCGGCCAGCGTGGCGGCGATCTCGGCGGCCGCGGCGCGGGCGTGGAACGGTCCCACCGCCGGACCACAGGGGTCACGCACCAGGGTCGGCCGCGGGAAGGCCTCGGCAGTGAGCGCGATCCACCAGGCGCGCTTCGGGAATTTGGACCGCCGGTTGTAGGGCGGGGCATGGGCGGCGAGCAGCCGCAGCTCCCGCACACCGGCTTCCAGCCCGTGCGCGCACACCACATGGTCGACCCGGGTGGCCAGCCGCACCATCTCCCGAATCCGGCCGCGGGTCTCCGAGCCGGTGAAATAGCTGCGTACCCGGCGGCGCAGATTCACCGCCGTGCCTATATAGAGGACTTCATCCGACGGTCCGCGGAACAGGTAGACACCGGGCGCGGCGGGCAGGTCGACGGCGAGGGCACGTTTGGCCCGCTGCCCGGCGGTGACCTCGGGCAGATAGTCGATCAGTTCGGTGAGGCTGTGTACCCCCTGGTTCCCCACCCTGCCGATCAGCGCGTGCAGGACATCCACGGTGGCGCGGGCGTCGTCGAGCGCGCGATGGGTCGGGGTCGTGCTCGCGCCGAGCACCTGGGCCAGCACCCCGAGCCGGACCGACGGCGCCTCGTCGCGGCCGAGCACCCGCCGCGCGAGCCGGACCGTGCACACCACCTGGGCGCGCGGCCACGGGGTGTCGCAGCGGGCGGCGGCGGCTTTGAGGAAGCCCATATCGAAGCGGGCGTTGTGCGCGACGAGGACCGCTCCGGCGGCGAACTCGAGGAATCCGGGCAGGACCGCGTCGATAGGTGGCGCGGCCCGCACCATCGCGGTGGTGATGCCGGTGACCTGCACGACTGCCGGCGGTATGGATCGGCCGGGATCGACCAGGGTCGCGAATTCGCCGAGCACTTCGCCTCCGCGTACTTTGACCGCGCCGATCTCGGTGATCGCGTCGTCGGCCGGACTGGTGCCGGTGGTTTCCAGGTCCACCACCACGAAGGTCGTGTCGTAGAGCGGAGTGTCGAGCTGGTCGAACGCCAATTGCCGGGCAGGCAGCGGGGCGGGTTCGGACACGGCGGCAGGCTACCGGGCGGCTACGACAGGTTCGGGATATCGAATCGTTGTCGGTGATCTTCAGAGGGGCATCGAATCTGTCCGTATTCCCCCTCCACGCACCGCTCACCACGTAAATGTGCGCCAGTTCACATTCAATGTTTGTTTGCTATGCAATTGCCCTATTCGGACCAAAATGGTCGAGTAATCCAAAACAGAGAGGTCGCGGCAGAGCAAACCGGAACGGGCGTCCCAGCGCGGCCACCGTCCCGGCACAGACATCCTCCCGCTCGAACTGGGAAAAACGATCGACCGCGCCGCCGTCACCCCGTCGACGGGAGAGGTCCACACACCCCTGCCGTATCCCTACGTAACCTCCGCGCAATTCGCCGGGGCCCTGTGATTTCGCTCGCACAATTTGCCCAGGGAAAGCTGCGGGTCGCACGTTTATCGAGCCCAGGGGCTTTACAAACCACCGTGATCTGTTCGTAATCTTTTCGAGACCTCGCGGAGTTCGGCGCACCACCGGCGGTGCGACCGGGCGGGGAAATCGGAAGGACCGCATCATGGCGTTCAACACCGTCAAGCGACAGGCACGGCGCGTAGCCGTAACCGGAGCCGTCGGCGCTGCCACCCTGGGCGCATTCCTGCTCCCCGCCGCCCCGGCCGCCGCCCAGCCGGTGACCATCGACGGCTTCGGCACCTTCGAGGTGCCCAACGAGATCCCGCTCCCGGCGGGCATCCCCGGCGTGCAGGCGCCCGGCGCCGCCGTCGCACCGCCCTTCGTCACCCCCACCAAGACCGCGGGCCGGCTGGCGCTGGACGCCGCGCTCTCGAAGGTCGGCGCCCCCTACGTCTACGGTGCGGCCGGCCCGAACGCCTTCGACTGCTCCGGTCTCGTGCAGTGGTCCTACAGACAGGCCGGGCGCGAACTACCGCGCACCAGCGACGCGCAGCTCGCCTCCGGCTCGCCGGTTTCCATGAACGACCTGCAGCCCGGCGACGTGGTGTCGTTCTACGGCGGCGGGCATTCCGGCCTGTACGCGGGCGACGGCAATGTCGTGCACGCCTCCACCGCCGGCTCCCCGGTCGCGGTCGCGCCCATTTCGTCCATGCCGGTCGCCGGCGCGCGGCGCTACTGAGCGGCAGCCCCGGGGTCTCCGGCGCGACCTTCCCGGTTCCGGCCGCCGGCCGGACGACTGTGCCGGGTCGTACTGGACACCCCGCGGGCCCGTCCGTAATCTAATCGAGACCTTTACGGGCTACGTCGCACAGAGCGTCATACGGAGAGCGGGGCACGGCAGGCTGTGGCAGGACACGAACAGCGGCAACGACGTCGGCGGGATCGGCGTCGCGGACCCGGCCACAGACGAGACCGGCATCCCGCACGTACCGCTCTGGCGGCCGGCCTCCTGGCGGCGGCCCTCTACGGTGGCGGTCCGGCCGGAGCCGACCCGGCCCCCGCGCCGACCTCCGCGAGCGAAGCCGTCCAGCAGATGATCGACCTGTCCCGGCAGGCCGAACAGCTCAATCAGCAGGCCCTCACCGCACAGGCCGACCTCGACGCGAAACTGGCCGTCCAGCGCGACGCCGACGCCAAGGTCGCCGCGGCCGGCGCCGCGGTCGACGCCGCGCGCAACGAGGTGGCCCGCTATCGGCCGATGATCGACCGCACCGCCATCGCGGCCTACCAGGGTGCGCGTACCAACCGGTTGTTCTCGGTACTGGTCAGCGACTCCCCGCAGCAGTTGCTGGACCAGATGTCCACGCTGGACGTGGTCGCCACCCAGACCTCCGATCAGTTGAAGCAGTACAAACGCGCCACCGACGCCGCGACCGCCGCCCAATCCGCGGCCCGCGCCGCCGCCGACACCGCCCGCGCCGCCACCGATCAGGCGAACACCGTGCGTGACGACGTCGGGCGCAAACAGACCGATCTGCAGAACGCGGTGGCACGGGTCATCGAAATCTGGGGCGGTTTGTCGACCGCGGACCGGACCGCGCTGGCCGGTTCCCCCTTCCCACCCGGATTCGACCGCGACAGCCTGCTGCGCGATCTGGTACCCGGCAGCGGCACCAGCGCCCTGGCCGCCGGACTCACCCGTGTCGGCGACCCCTATGTCTGGGGCGCCACCGGACCCGACCAGTTCGACTGCTCCGGCCTGGTGCAGTGGGCGTTCAGGCAGGTCGGCAAGGAGGTGCCGCGCACCAGTTCGGCGCAGGCCGCCTACGGCACCCCCGTGGGCCGCGACGAACTGCAACCCGGCGATGTCGTCTTCTTCTACGACGATATCTCCCACGTCGGCATCTACGCGGGAAACGGCCTCATGCTGCACGCGTCGACATTCGGCGTCCCGGTGGCCGTGGCCCCGATGGATTCCACGCCCTATCACTCCGCCCGGCGCTACTGAGACCCGGAGCGACCGGGCCGACAGCACGCCAATACTGTGGGTCGTATGGCTCGAACTCTGCTGGTTACCAATGATTTCCCGCCACGGCCGGGAGGTATCCAGTCGTATCTGCAGGCGCTGGCCGGGCAGCTGCCTCCGGACGATCTGGTCGTCTACGCACCTCGGTGGCGCGGGGACAGCCACACCCGCTTCGACGCGAACCAGCCCTTCCAGGTCGTTCGCCACCCCACCACCCTCATGCTGCCCACCCCCGCGGTGCTGCGCCGCGCCCGGAAGGTACTGCGCGCCGAGGGCTGCGAATCCGTATGGTTCGGCGCGGCCGCGCCACTGGCCCTGCTCGCCGCGCCGCTGCGGCGCGCCGGCGCCCACCGCATCCTGGCCAGCACCCACGGCCACGAGGTCGGCTGGTCGATGCTGCCGGCCGCCCGGCAGGCGCTCCGGGTCATCGGGGACCACACCGATGTCGTCACCTATGTCAGCAAATACACGCGCCGCCGGTTCGCCGCCGCGTTCGGACCCGACGCCGCCCTCGAATACCTGCCGCCCGGCGTGGACACCGAAACCTTCCGTCCCGATCCGGCCGCCCGCGCCGAACTGCGGAAACGCTACGGTCTCGGCGACCGGCCCACGGTGCTCTGCCTGTCCCGGCTGGTCCCGCGCAAAGGTCAGGACGTACTGCTGGTCGCCATGCACCGGATCAAGGAACGCATCCCGGGCGCCGTCCTGGTGATCGCCGGCAGCGGCCCCTACGAAGACCGGTTGCGCGGTTTCGCCGACGCCCTGGGCCTGGCCGACGACGTGGTGTTCACCGGCCGGGTACCCGCGGCCGAACTGGCCGCCCACCACACCCTCGCCGACGTATTCGCGATGCCCGCCCGCACCCGCGGCGCCGGCCTCGATGTGGAAGGTCTCGGCATCGTCTACCTGGAGGCTTCCGCCACCGGTGTCCCCGTGGTGGCCGGAACCTCGGGCGGTGCCCCGGAAACGGTGCTGGACGGGAAAACCGGGCGCGTGGTGGACGGCCGCCGCGCCGACCACGTCGCCGACGCGATCGCCGATATCCTCGCCGACCGCGACGTGGCCGCCGAAATGGGCTCTGCTGGAAGAGCTTTCGTCGAACGCCAATGGCGCTGGGATACTCTCGGCGCCCGCCTCCGGCAGCTGTTGTGATCCGGCGCCGCCGCAGGCGGCACCATTAACACAGCGCGCCGATGAGCACCTTCTCCGCTATCTATTACGCTCACCCGGGTGAGCAGTATCCAGGTCGCGGACCAAACCTTCCTCGCCGCTCCCGGCGCCGCGGTGGCGGCTGCGCTGGCGGGGCCGGGGCACTGGCGGCGCTGGTGGCCCGATCTCGAACTGGACGTCCGTGAAGATCGCGGCGACAAGGGAATTCGCTGGTCGGTGTCGGGCGCGCTGTCCGGCACCATGGAGGTGTGGCTGGAACCGTCGCTGGACGGCGTGATCCTGCACTACTTTCTGCACGCCGAGCCGCCGCAGCCGCTGCCGCCGCGCAAACTGGCCGCCGCCAACCGGGCTCGCCGGGTGGCGGGCAAGGTGATGTCGTTCGAGATCAAGGACCGTCTCGAGGACGATCGCCCGGCCGGAGTCGCTCCCCACGACAACTGACCGATTTCGCACCGCACCGCCGAAAGGAACCCCTGAGACCCAATGGCCGACCGGACCCAGAGATCGATCGTCATCGCGGCACCCGCCCGGCAGGTGATGTCAGTTATCGCCGATCTGGCGTCCTACCCCGAGTGGGTATCGGCGGCCAAATCGGTGGAAGTCCTGGAGACGGGGCCCGACGGCCGGGCGCGTACCGCGCGCTTCGTGCTGGACGCGGGCGTGGTCAAGGACACCTACGTGCTGTCCTACACCTGGCAGCCGGACGATCTGGCCGTGAGCTGGACGCTGGTGAGCGGTGAACTACAGAAGGTCCAGGAGGGCCGCTACGAGCTCGTCGAGCAGCCCGGTGGCGGCACCGAGGTGCGATACGAACTGACCGTGGATCTGACGATCCCGATGATCGGCATGTTCAAGCGCAAGGCGGAGAAGGTGATCACCGATACCGCGCTCAAGGAACTGAAGAAACGGGTCGAAGGCTGACCGGGCCGCAGCGCTCGGGAGACGATGCCCGCGGCGGCGGCCGGCCCGCTCGCGGCGCCCGGTCGCGCACGCGGGTCGAATTGTTCGTCGGCAAGGGCGGTGTCGGCAAGACGACACTGGCGTGTGCGCGCGCCATGAGTTGCGCCCGGGCAGGTCAGCGGATTCTGGTGGCCTCGCTCGACCAGGCGCATTCACTCGGTGACGCGCTGGGCTTCCGGTTCGCGCACGATCCGGGCACCGTCCCGGGGATCACCCAGGTCGTCCCGGGCCTCGAGGTGATCGAACTCGATTCGCTGGCGCTGCTGGAGGAGCGTTTCGGCGCGCTCACCGAACTGCTGCGGACCGATCCGGGTCACGATCACGGTTTCGATCCGGCGGCCCTGGAGCCGGCCGAACTCACCGGCCTGCCGGGGGTGCAGGAGCTGCTGATGCTGGTGGAGATCGCCCAGTACGTGGCCGACGACGAATGGGACACGATCGTCCTGGACTGTCCGCCGACGGCCGATATGCTGCGCATCGTCACCATGCCCGAGACGGTGCTGGGGTATCTGGACCGGGTCTGGCCGCCGCATCACCGGATGATGAGCTCGATCGGTACCGATATCCGCCGGGCCGTCCTGGCGGCGACCGTACAGCGGGTCGTCACCGCGGTCGGCGAGGTCCGGGATCTGCTCGCCGACTCCGACCGCACCAGCGCCCGGCTGGTCACCCTGGCCGAACGGGTCGCGGTCGCGGAATCGGCCCGGGTGCGTTCGGCCACGGCACTGCTCGGGTTGCGACTGGACGCGGTGGTGGTGAACAAGGTGCTCGCCCCGGTGCCGCCACCGGGACCGGAGCCCCAGCATCCCGCCGTGCGCTGGTATCTGAATCGCTGCGCCGAACAGCGGGATGTGATCTCCGGATTGCAGCGGTCGATGCCGGAGGTCCCGGTACTCGTCGCGGGCCATACCGGCGCCGAACCGGTGGGCCTGGGCCCGCTGGCGGCGCTGTCATGTGTGGTCGCGGAGTCGGATGTGCCGCCCGGGAGCGGATACGACGGTGTCCGGCGCGACAACGGGGGCGCGGTCCGCGACGATCCGGGTTCGGCACCGATACCGGGAGACGGCATCGCGCGCGCGGCGCCCGCGGTGCACCTGGAATCCGGGGCCGGGTTGCAGTCGGTGTACGCGATGCGTATCCATCTGCCGGTCGCCGATCCGGCGACACTGCGCCTGGGACGAGTGGAGGACGATTTGATCGTGGGAGCGGACGGCGTCCGCCGCCGGCTACGCCTGGCGCCCGTCCTACGCCGCTGCACCGTCAGCACCGCCGAGCTGGACAACGGATACCTCGTGATCCGTTTCCGCCCCGACCCGCAGGAGTGGCCGAAGTGACCGGAACCCGCTACCGCCAGCCCGAGGGCGTCGCCGAATTCGCCGACGAACTGCGGCTGCTCGCCGAAGCCGTGCTGGAACGCGTCGAACCGATCCTGCGCGAGGCCGCGGCCGAGGGGCAACCCGAGTGGAACAACTGCACCTGGTGCCCGCTCTGCGCCGCGGCCGCGCTGGTCCGCGGCGAACACCACGAGGTGCTGGCCACGGTGGCCGCGCACGGCACCGCGATCGTCACGGTCCTGCGTGAGGCCTTGGCCGGGGTGCCGGTGGATCCGGTGGTGGCGCATCGGCACGGGCCGGAAAGCAGCACCGCGCACGAAGATTCCCGCTCCGCCGCGACCGGAGCCGACGAGGTGCCCGGCGATGCCGACGGCGCCGATGATCCCGGCGCGGTGGCCGGCGGCCCCGATGCCGCGACCCCGCCCGGCGACCGCGCCGCGGATGCCGGAAAAGCGCGTTATGTCGGTATACCCGTAAACATCAAGCAGTGACCGGCTCCCGCCCCGGTGCCCCGCTGACCGTCGGTATCGATATCGGCGGCACCAATATCCGCGCGTCGGTGGTCGACGCCGCGGGCGAGGTCCTGGACACGGTGCAGTACCCGACCCCGCATTCGGCGGTCGCGCTGGAGGCCGCGCTCGACCGCGCGGTCCGCGAACTCGCCGACCGGCACACGCTCGACGCCGTCGGACTTGCGGTCGCCGGTTTCATCTCCCAGGACCGCACCACCGTGCGTTTCGCCCCGCATCTGCCGTGGCGGGACGCGCCCGTGGCGAAACGGCTCACCGACCGCCTCGGCCTGCCCGTCCTGCTCGAACACGATGCCAACGCGGCGATGTGGGCCGAATACCGGTTCGGCGCCGCCGCCGGCGGGCACAACGTGGTGCTGGTGGCGATCGGTACCGGAATCGGCGCCGCGCTACTGCTCGACGGCACCCTGTATCGGGGCACCTACGGCGTGGCCCCCGAACTCGGGCATCTACAGGTGGTCCCCGGCGGGCGCGACTGTGGATGCGGGAAACGGGGCTGCTGGGAGCGGTACTGCAGCGGGACCGCCCTCGCCGAGACCGCTATCGAACTGCTGGCCACCGAAACCGCGCCCTCGGCGCTGGCCCGGGAGCTCGTCGCCGACCCGGGCGCGGTCACCGGCCGCCGTATCGCCGACGCGGCCCACGACGACGACCCGCTCGCCGTGCGGGTGATGGCCGATTTCGCCCGGTGGCTCGGGCTGGGCCTGGCCTTCGTCGGCGATATCTTCGACCCCGACCTGGTCGTCATCGCCGGTGGGGTGAGCAGTTCGGCGCCGCTGTTCCTCGACGAGGCCCGCGAAGAATACGCCGCGGCGGTCACCGGCCACGGCCATCGGCCGCTGGCCCGGATCCGGACCACCCAGCTGGGCGAGGCCGCGGGCATGATCGGCGCCGCCGAACTCGCCCGCTCCGCGCTCCTCGCCGGGGTACGGGACGGGGGTACCGGCTCCGAACATCCGGTGTGCCCGGAAGAGGGTCTCGGCACGTTCACGTAACCGAAACGCACCGGTGAAATCTCGGCGGCGAGTGTGAGTGACATTGTTCGCGGGGCTTGGATGTGATCTGCGACCGGCGGTAGAGTCGGCTGGCAGAGGCATCCCCCAAATTCCATCCCGGTTCTCGGAGTAAGGACGTCATGTTCTACTGGCTGCTTAAGTTTGTGCTGCTGGGTCCGTTCATCCACTTCTACAACCGACCCGAGGTGGAGGGCGTGGAAAACATCCCGGCCGAGGGCGCGGCCATCATGGCGGGGAACCATCTCTCGTTCGCGGATTGGCTTTTCGCCCCGCTGTCGAGCCCGCGCCGGATCAGCTATCTGGCGAAGGCCGAATACTTCAACACCCCTGGCCTCAAGGGGCGATTCCAGAAGTTCTTCTTCAGCGCCTCCGGCCAGTACCCGATCGACCGCAGCGGTGCCGATGCCGCCGAGGACGCGCTCACCGCGGCGCGCGCCCTGCTCGACGAGGGCCGTCTGGTCGGCCTCTACCCGGAGGGCACCCGCTCCCCCGACGGCCGGTTGTACAAGGGCAAGACGGGGATGGCCCGGCTGGCCCTGGAGACCGGAGTCCCGGTGATCCCGGTGGCGGTGATCGGCACCGACGAGGTGAGCCCGCCCGGACCGTTCCGGTGGAAGCGGCGCAAGGTCACGGTGAAGTTCGGTAAGCCGATCGATTTCTCCCGCTACGAGGGTATGGGCGGTAACCGGTTCGTCGAGCGCGCGGTCACCGACGAGGTCATGTACGAGCTGATGCGGATGTCGGGCCAGGAATACGTGGACGTCTACGCCTCCAGCTTGAAGAAGAACGTCCCCTCGGGCCCTTCCTCCCACCTGCCGCGCATTCCGGAGTCCGCCGCGAGCTGAGCGCGACGCGTACCATTGGTCGGATGACGGTTCGCGCCAAAATCTGCGGTATCCGGTCCCGATCGGACCTGGAAACGGTGGTGACCGCCGGCGCGGATGCCATCGGATTCATCTGCGGGACAACACATTACAGTGAAGACGCATTGACGACCGAGGTGGCCGCGGAATTGTCCGCGGCCACTCCGTCGTTCGTGAACCGCGTCCTGGTCACCCATCTCGAGGAGGCCGGCGCCATCCTCGACCTGGCCGACCGGGTCGGCGTGGACACCATCCAGGTGCACGGTCTGGTCGATCGCGCGACGCTGCGGGCCGTGCATGCCGCGGCGCACGGGCGGA
Organism: Nocardia sp. NPDC002869; assembly: GCF_046764065.1. Taxonomy (NCBI): domain Bacteria; kingdom Bacillati; phylum Actinomycetota; class Actinomycetes; order Mycobacteriales; family Nocardiaceae; genus Nocardia; species Nocardia sp. NPDC002869. The sequence continues at coordinate 3,561 of NZ_JBKOOL010000094.1, read as the reverse complement.
CCATCGTGCGCGCGGTTCACGTGACCGGCGCGGACGCGGTGGCCCGGGCCCGGGAGATCGCGGCGGACTCCGACGCGGTGCTGCTCGATTCCCGGACCGCCGACCGGCTGGGCGGGACCGGCCGCACCCACGACTGGTCGGTCAGTGCCCGGATCGTCCACGAACTCGCCCGGATGGGGCGGCCGGTGATCCTGGCCGGAGGCTTGAGCGCCGACAATGTGGAGCAGGCGATCGCCGCGGTGCACCCGTTCGGGGTGGATGTGAACAGCGGGGTCGAAACCGAGACCGGCGACAAAGATTTCACGGCCTGCCAGGCCTTCGTCAAGACGGCACACGAAAGCGATCGGGACCGGCCAGTTCCAGTCCCACCGCGCCGAGTACCAGAGCTCCAGCGAGCAGGGTCGCGGCGGTGACAGCCGAGCCCACGACCGCCGCCCCGATCATCGTCGCCACCAGCGCCTCGTTGAGTCCCACCAGTCCCGCGACCACTTCGTCCAGGTCGCGCAGCGCCAGCCAGTAGCAGGCGAATCCCGGGCCCAGGAGCACCGCGCCGATCCCCGCGAGGGCGAGTGCCTCGCCCGGCGTCGGTCCCGCTCCGGCGAGTGCGGCGAAGCCGAGCAGCGGAGCACCCAGCACCGACGCCGTCAGCAACTGCAATCCGGCCGCGGCACTGCTGGGCCGGCCCGCCGATTCCCGCGCCACCAGCGTGATCAGTCCCGCCACGCAGGCCGCGCTGGCGACTGCCAGGACACAGCCGGCCGGCGCCGATCCCCAGGCGGTCTCCGCCGGTCGATGCGCGGCCACCAGCCAGATCGCCGAGCCCACGGCCACCAGTTCCGCCGCGACGGCGACCGTGATCGCCCGCTTACCCCGCACAATCCGGGTGATGATCATCAGCACCGGCGCGGTGAGGTGCAGCGCCACCACCACCGGCAGCGGCCCGATATGCAGCGCGGCGACGTAGCACACGAGATTCAGCACCTCGAGGATGCCGAGCCGCAGGAACAGGCCGGGCGAGTCGCGCAGATCCCGCCACGGGTCGGTGCCGCGCACCGCCGCGAAGGCCAGCAGGGCCACCGCGGCGCCGGCCGCGACCGGCGCCGCCGCGAAGCCCTCGGCGCCCACCCCCGCGATTCCCGCACTGGAGGCGCCCCACAGACTGGTTGCCACGACCAGCAGACTCAGGCCACGTCCGGTGCTCTTCATGACAGCAGGAAGGTCACCACGGGCAGGATCACCGCGGTGAACGCCGCGAACACCGCCGCCGCCGTCCGCGCCTTGGGTACCGACGGCAGCCGGGTCGCGATCCCGGTATAGGTACCCAGCGCCACGAACATCGTTCCCCACACGACCAGCGACCGGCTCACCACGACACCGAGTTCGTCGGCGAACAGCACGGCCAGCACCGCGATGGTGACGCCGGCGGGCAGTGCCGCGGCGAGGGTCATCGCACCGGCGTAGTTGTTCATCAGTACGACGTTTCCCTGGTACCCCACCACCTCCTGCGCGTCCCTGGGATGCACGCCCTGTTCCCGGCAGATCATGTCGAATACCGTGGCGGGGTTGACCCGCTCGTTGACCATGCGGCGCACCGCGGTCATCGCCTCCAGTCCCTGCACCGTCGCGTAGGAGGTCACGAAACCTTCGGCGGAGGTGCGGAAACCGCCACGGGCCGCCGCCAGGTCCTGGGTCTCCTGTAGTTCCAGGAGTTCCACCAGGCCGCGGCGCACCCCGGGGTCGAAAACCGTCCGCTCGTCGGCGGTGACCACCGCGCAGACCGCGAGATGCAGGCTCAGATGCCGCCAGGTGTCGGCGACCTCACCGCGACGGAACGGTTCCTCCTCCACGCGTGCCTCGCCCCGCCGCAGTCCGTCCAGCATCCGCTCCACGGTCAGCGCCCGGACCCGGTCGACCCGCTTCCCGCCCACCACAGCGATTTCCGGCCGGGACAGCAGCAGCGCCGCGTGCGCGCAGGCGTACATCGGCTGAATGCGGGGATCGTCCTCCAGCAGTAGCGAAACCACGAGGGAGGTGCCGTGCAGCAATGCCTCGGCTACCGATTCGTCGGAGGTGGCCAGATCCGCGAGCGCGTGCAGCGCGGCAGTGGTGGCGGTCAGCGATACCGGACCCACCGGGCCGGACAACCGCCAGCCCCGGGTCTGCGGGTCGCGTTCGGACTGCAGTGCGCGCAGACATCCCACCACCGCCGGATCGGCGGGTGCGACACCCAGGCACGTCAGCGCCCGCAGACGCCACGACAGATCGATCGGGGACCGGAATTCCCAGGCCCCGCTCTCGGTGTCCACCACATCGCGTCGCACCAGGGCACGTACCTCGTCGGCTCGCGGCACCGGACGGCCCGCGGCGGTGAGAGCTACCACGGCCTCGGCGGTGTTCTGCGGATTCGGCGGGACATCGGAGACCCACCCCCAGCCGGCGCCGCCGTGGCGGTCACCGAGCTGACCCCGGTGCAGCCAGTCCACGGCCCACCCGATCCGCTGATCGATATTGGACACGCCGACCTCCCTCCCATCCATCGAGCCGTATTCCACAGGCGCTCAAGGATTTCGACCACCCTACCGCCCGGGCAGCGCGCGGACGGAGGTTTACGTCTACGCTGTGGACCCAGGCACGGCGGCGGGAGACGTGCGGGCGGGGCCGGAGGGAGAATGTCGATGTTCAGGACTTTGCTGGGCGCACTGGGCGCGCATACCGCCGAGGTGGAGACCGAGTTGTCCACCCCCGGTGTGCAGCCGGGGCAGGCGGTGCACGGGATCATCCGGATGCGCTGTCACGATCGGCCGATCCGGGTGAAAGGCGTCGCGGTGGAGTTGATCACCCGGGCCGAACGCGAATACGACGACGGCGAGGCGCTGGTGGATACGGCCTTCGCCCGGCAACCGGTGTTCGGCCCGTTCGAACTGCTGCCCGGGTACCCGCTGGAAGGCCGGTTCGAACTGCTCGCTCCGTGGGAAACACCCGTCACCTTCTACAACGGCCGGCATCTGCACGGGACCGCCGTCGCCGTCCGTACCCGGGTGGACGTGGACGGCGGCTTCGACGCCACCGATACCGACCCCATCGGCGTGGGTGCGCTGCCGCCCCAGCACGTCGTGCTGGCGGCGGTGGAAGCCTGGGGGTTCGGCCTGCGGCACGCCGATGTGGAGGTCGGCCGGGTGGACCGGATCCCGCATTCGCTGCCGTTCTTCCAGGAGATCGAATTCGGCCCGTCCCCGCGCTTTCCGCGCCTGAACCAGCTCGAAGTGACCTTCCTGGCCGACCCGCACGGTATGTACGTGGTCATCGAAGCCGACAAGCGCGCCGCGCTCTTCGCACCCGGCCGCGATGTCATGGACACGATCCGAGTAGATTTCGCCACATTCGAACAGGTCGACTGGGTCGAAGTAATCGGCCGGCGACTCCACGCCATGGCTTGAGCCCACCCACCGAACAACTGCACCGGACCCGCCCAACACCGGCGCGCACGCCGCACCGGCGCCGAGTTCAGCGAGGCCCACAAAGGGTCGAGGCCCGTCCCGCCGTTCAGGCCTCGAAGCGCAT